>JAFDEW010000122.1 GCA_019310125.1 Deltaproteobacteria bacterium
TCAATTCATTTTAATCAAAAATCAAGGTGTTACCCCTATCTCTCTTGGCATCTTGGCACACTCTTTACAAACGTAATTGCGATGCTCTTTAACCGAAAATTATGGACATACTGTATCGAAATTCTCCTTCCTCCATACTCTAAACCCGCCGAGAAAGCGACCTGCCCCATGCTAATACTATCGTCTATTTCTGTGAGCCAATGCTGGTATGGCGTATATCGTCGTATGGGTGTAGTCGTATGGAGTCGGACCACGCTATCTTATCAATATTTATGGATTGTCGCTCCAAAAATAGAGAAATGTATTAAACCGGACAAGCAACGATGATGAACTCGTAAAAAGTCAGATTTGGACGGTTTCGTAAAAAGTTCAAATTCCCCCAAATAAATCTCTCTGGATAAAAAGTCGTTACAACTTTTGCAATCATGAGGCGTACTTATCGTACGTTGAATGATCGCGAAATGCAGCACAACGCAGAAGTTGGACTTTTTACGAAACCGTCAACGATGCTTTGAGACTTTTTATAAAATCAAGAGTTGATTTTATTACCAAACGTGACCTGGAAGGAAATGCCGCTTTGCTCTTGCCATCTGCCCGTGTTGTTCTCTTAAAAATGTGTTTTTGATCCCATAAATGGCCAGTTACGGCCTTATTTGACGCCAATTTAAAACGTTTTATATATTATTTCAATATATTGTTGTGGCCAGGCCCCCACTCTCAGGATTGTTGGAATTTAAAAGGAATTTAAACAAATAGTTCAATCGGCCTGTTAAAACGAATTGCTATACCTTCTGAAGTTGAGCGCACCACAGTGCCCATACAATTTTTCAACTGCTTCAATCTCTTTAGTTTTATAGTGCTTTTCTTCGGATGGAAAGAGTCTATAATAAACTGCGAATCATCTGGAATATAAGAGGCATCCTTTGTATAAATGAAAGCACCGGTGGCAGATATGTCTTTGGTTTCAGCAAGAAAAACCCTTTTTCTGCTTGACGTTATGGCCTCCAGCTTTACAGGAAGTTTAACCGAAAATCTTTTATCTATACGTTTTTCTTTTTTTAATAATCTCTTAATTCTTTTATATAGACGTTTTTCTTTCATTAAGTTAGGAGTTTTTCTATGCTCGGAGCTTTCTTCCTGCTGTATAACGAGAATCCCAGGTTTCGACTCACTCTTATCCCGGTGAGAGTTATCGGTATCTTTCTGTATATCGGAAATTTTACGTTTTGATTCACTCTCATCACCTGAATTACCAACACCCTGCTGTATAACCGAAACTTTACGTATTGATTCGCTCTCATCATCGGAAACATAGGTATCCTGATCTGTCTTCAGGTTCGATATCTTCAGATCTTCCTTGCACTCATTAATAATATCTGAGGTTATGATTAGAATCTCCCTGACATAGCCACTCAACAGGGCATGATCGCAGATAATATTTATCA
This sequence comes from Deltaproteobacteria bacterium, assembly GCA_019310125.1. Lineage (GTDB taxonomy): Bacteria > Desulfobacterota > Desulfobacteria > Desulfobacterales > UBA11574 > S5133MH16. The sequence continues at coordinate 1,446 of JAFDEW010000122.1, forward strand.
GGCGAGGATAGCCGTTGGAAAAAGAAAAGATTTCTTGAACTGCGTCTGATCTGAAAATACGTGCTTTAGCACCGGAAATTTTAAGCCGATGCCGGATATACGATTCCGTCTCACTTAGCGTCAAAGGCTCAATGTGATACCTGAGTGTAATTCGCTGTCCAAGACCCCTGTTTTTATATTCCTTTAAAATGTCGATGAATTCATTCTGCCCCACAAAAAAAATATTCAGAAGTTGAACGTATTCATCTTCAAGATTTGATAACAGCCGGATCTCTTCAAGCAGTTCATTGCTAATCCGCTGGGCTTCGTCAATGATCAGCAATACTTTTTTATTTTGTGCACGGACCTTTTTTAGAAATCGTTTGAAGTAAATGAGAAAATCACCTTTGCCGTCAAAGGTTCTCCCCATGTTAAATGCAAAGGAAATAATATTAAAAAATTCTAATACTCCCAAACTCGGATCGTAAATAATAGAGGCCCGTGTATCATCCCCCAGGCTTTGGATGAGGGCGTTAATAAGCGTGGTCTTGCCCGTTCCTACGTCACCGGTCATGGCAAGAATTCCCTTGTTCTCAACAATGGCATATTTCAACGTGGCAAGGGCTTCTTTGTGCTTTTCACCCAGCCAGAGAAAGCCCGGATCCGTGCTCATCTGAAAAGGTTTGGACGCCAAATTGTAATGGGAAAGATACATGGGGTTCCTTTTATTTATTCTCGGTTATTCCGCAAGTTCCTTTGTCTTCTTTTTATTATCATAGGTACTTCCATTTGCCATTCTAACAACCTGAGTCAACTCTAACTGCTTTACATATATCATCAAAATGAATAAGACAAATTCCAAAAAATTGGATTTGCCCCTTTTAAAAAAACGATATCACCGCTGAAAAATTAAGCATCGGTGATGATACTATATATTGTGTCGTATTCGCAATCCTGTTGGTGTAAAAAAATGAAATCTTTGCTAAGATACTATTTTGATATAATTCCTCACCGGTTACCTTTCCCAGTGTTACTGTTTAGAGGTACTTAAGTAGGTATTGTAATAGAATCAAATAATTTTATTTAATTTCCTAAATTAGTGAGGCTCAATATATAGCAATTCTGTCTAATAAACTACAATATATTGCAATTCGAATGAATTATATATAAATTATATATAATTTTACTTGACATGATAAAATCCATTTATTTTATATAGTTAAAAGCAGCATTTATTTTTTACATCAAAATGAAAGCAGCACAATTCGATCTTTTGACTCCACCGGCTTTCATAGAACGACTTCTTGTCATTTTCAAAGATGCCGAAAAGGAGGTTACCAAATGAACTACTTAATATTATGTTTTTTATTTATTATTTCTATTTATCCAGTAACTACTTTTGGCGAGTGTACAAAAGGTAATTGTGAGAACGGTCAAGGAACTTATAAGTATTCTGACGGCGCTGAATACCATGGCCAATGGAAAAACAGTAAGCTGGACGGACAAGGAACTCTTACCTATCTTGATGGAGGTAATTATGAGGGGCAGTGGAAAAATCATCAGAGAAATGGACAAGGAACTTATATTTATCCTGACGGCAGTAAATATGTAGGACAATTCAAGGATAATGAAAGGCAGGGGCAAGGAACTTATACGTTTCCTGACGGGAGTAAATATGTGGGTGAGTTTGAGAACGGTATTATAAATGGCCAGGGAACTTATATTCAGCCTAATGGTGGTAAATATATGGGCCTATGGAAGAATAACGGGTATATTGGAAACCCGAAATCTGATGAAGCACACAGGAGTTTTGCGAAAAAGGCAGCAGAGGAAAAACCCCGGAAAGCTAAACCTTCCGAGTCTTTAAAAGGTTTCAGGAAATCCGAGAATAAGCGTTACCACACTGTCAACCCCGGTGAAACACTTTACAGCATCAGCCGCCGTTATGCTTTGACCGTGGGAAAGATCCAAATGTTGAACAAACTGGAAGATAAATCTTTAATATACCCGGGACAGGACCTTTTGCTGGCACCTAAATAGCGTCTGAACAAAAAGTGTTTTTTTCGCGAATATCTGCGTCAAGCTCATAGTTTAATTTTAAAAATACTATCAGTATTATTCAGGTTTAGGTTTTGTTTTCTTTGAATTTTATAAAAATATTGGGTTGGGTTCGTGCACTAAACAATCTTCACCACTCAGAGCCTCGCAAACCTCTCACCACTATGGCGTATTTTGTTTACTAATAATGTTTCAATTATCTTTTATTCCCCGCTTCAAAACAGTTGATCTATCCTTTAGCTTTTTTAGTTTTACCTTTTTTTAATACCCCATATAATTTAAAAAGTGCCAAAAATTAGCAAGATTATTGCCGAATATTTTAAAACAATTTTGATGTACAATGCGACAATATATTACAACCAACTGATATCCTTTCTTATTTCTATTTTTAAAAACGAAATGGTAAACCTTGCACGATTTTTGCAGTAATCTTTACATTATTTTGGGTAATGAGAATTTTCAGAAGTATGCAACTTTTCAAAAACGCGCTTTAGGCAAATTAATTCTTATGAGTTAGTAGCGTTCCGGAGGAACAACGCTGTAGTTTTAAACTTAGATCCGGGAAAGAGGTCAGTTCATGAAGAAAATAAAATTTATGCTCATTGTTGCTGTCACACCTTTTGTTTATGGCACTTCAGTCCAGGCAAATCTATGTAACGGGGAAAATGATTTTACGCATAAATTTCGTATAGATAAATTTACAGGTTTTCGGCCCGTCCAACAGTGCAATGTACAGGCGGCAATATATCAAGATTTTGTTTTTTCAAATACAGCAATAGATTCTTTTACATCAACCGGCGATGTCAATGAGTATATGACAATTTGCACGGCAGAACCGTCGGTGTTTCAAAGAGACTTTCACTTTGATTACAAAATCAAATCAATGCCAGCGACATCCCCACCCCCTGAACCACCACTGCCCGACCCCCCTTCGCCTCTACCCATACTGCCCGGCACATAGATCCTAATTTGGAGTTTAGAATCGTTTTAAAATCGTTAGCTGACCAATGAGCAAGGGGCGATGAGTTACTGAAAGTTTTTGCCACACTGTTCAATTTAACAGAACACATTTTATTCCGGAATATAAATATAGTATGTGAATCGGCTGTTGCTTATCTTACAATTCTATCAATCTGCACCATCTTTAATGGGATTAAATATATGAGGTCAAGAGAACTGTCTTTTTGAATAAATGAATATCTTACATCTTATATTTTTCTTTTAAACTTTGTAATTTTGTTAAGTAATGTTTACGGTAAATAAGACTTTTTTGGTTGCTGATATCATTAATTGAAAGATCTATATGCGGTCTGATGTCGATGCCGTAATGGTTCAGAATTTCTTCATTTGCCTTGTCAATAATCAGAATAGAATAGTAAGTGGTTAAAATCCTAATTTTCGAATCCCTGCGTAAAAGGTAACTTCTACCGGCCACTGTATTCAGAAAAAATCCGGCATACTCATATAAAACTCCCAGGGAAGGGCATCCTTGTAGCTCCTCCTTACAGCATTTATTAGACTTATAAAACGAATAAAAGGTTGGCATTATGGATTCAAAAATATCATTTTCATTATTCAGTATTTTCTTTGTAAGTTTAATTCGCTTTTTCCCTAAAACTCTGTAAAAGTGAGCCATATTATGTGTTAAAAGGATGATGTCCGTTGTTTCACCTGTAACTATGGGTCTGTTTTCCGATAATAGCTTTACCACTTGTTTAAACAAGTCATAGGTTCCATGCTCTAAATTTTGAAGTATTATATAATCCCTTTTGTCCAGGTATGAAAAGAAGGCAATAATTTGGCGTTCCAAATCCTCACAGTCAATATTTTCTATCCCTGGGAAGATTAAAGTTTCTTCTTCTCCGAATACTTCTGTTAGTTTTTCTTTGGGAATATGTGTTTCTTTTTTTAATGACAGCTCTTCTTCCAACTTCCTAATTTTTTCTTCCAGCTGCCAAGTCTTTTCCTCAAATTTATTTCGCTCCTGGCTTATGGCACTAACAAGCTCTTTTTTATGCCAATTGATAATTTTATTATATGCAAAATAACCTATGAATCCGACAATGACAGGTATAATCAATATTTTTATGAATTTTTCCATTTCAAATAAATATTCCCTTTCAAATTATTAAATGCATGAACTTTTTCCAGTACCGTACATAGTACAACTTTTAGGGTCAAGAAATATCATGTAATGCAAAGTAGGTGGATCTGGAAGTATGCCAGGAAGAGGAAAAAAGTCATTATGTCGTAGTTTGCAATTAACTGGTTGATTTCATATCTCTTGCAATTACCTGGAAAATTAGTCATGTCAATAGGTTGTGATACTATTTGGATATCGATCGCTCTTGTTAAAAATTATTGCATGGTCCAGATTTGCCCCCGACCCTACATCTTGTGTTTCCCATCCCCCCTTCAGTTCGGCTTTCCGGTCAAGGTTCCGCAGTCGAGGTCAGGCCACGCTATCTTATTAATATTTATGAATCGTCGCTCCAAAAATAGAGAAGTGCATTTAACGGGGCGGGCAACGATGCTTTGAGACTTTTTATAAAATCAAGAGTTGATTTTATTACCAAACGTGATCTGGAAGGAAATGCCGCTTTGCTCTTGCCATCTGCCCGTGTTCTTCTTCTCTTAAAACTGTTTTTTTGACCCTATAAATGGCCGGTTACGGCCTTATTTGACGCCAATTTAAAACGTTTTATATATTATTTCAATATGTTGTTGTGGCCCAGCCCCCCATTTGACTTCTGAATCTCTAACTTATGAATATACAACTCAAAACACTCAGGTTAGATTCCCTTGCTGGATCGCCACGCAACGGTATCAACCAAGAATTTGATTTTGATCTGCTTGTCAGATGAGCCCCAAATACAATTTTTGGTTTTCAGCACCGGGTCTTCACATTTGTCAGGTTTTCCCAAAATCCCAAGGACCTCCTCGTAGCTCATTCCGATTTTGATTTTATCATAATTTTCTTTATTGACCTTGCTGCATCCGCCTATCGCCAGCATTGAAATCATACATAGCGATAGCACCAACAGCTTTATCATCGGTATGCCTCGCTTCATTTTTCTCTTTTTCCTCCTGTAATATTTTTTTCTAATACCCCTACACGAAGTTGGTCTCTGCCTATTTAATATATCAAAAACTGACAAAAAGGTAGCGGGCAAACCTCAAAAAAAGGATTCGCCGCTATTGAAAAAATGATACCACACGAATTTTATGGACATGATATTTGCATCTTTAATAGCAGGTATCTATTCTTCATCTTCGGGATAAAACGTAAAGTCTGTTGTTGATTTTTTGGCAAAGAATTTTAGAAAGCTGATTTCTTTTATTCCTTCCAAATTAATTTTCGGGCGATCATCCTTCTCATTTAGTAAGGTTTTCCTTAAATTAGGATTTTGGTGAGTTAAGATGACGGCAATTTTTTCGGCCTCTTCCGGATTCTGTGCCTTTACAAATCTCGTGGCATAAAACCCAAGCTTTCTGGGTTCACCGTCAAGATTGAGGAAGAAATTCTTTCCATGGAGTTTAACCTTGAACCTTTTCATAAAATTCTCTTTTCCGGCTAATATTAGATATTAAATAGTCGGCGTGATAACTGATACTCTTGATAGTCCGCCAACTGAGAGTCAATTGATTCCAAGGATGTCATGTTCTTTCAGATTTAAGATGGAATATTTTAAAATTTCTTTCATTTAAACACGATTAATGGACGATTTATTTTAACTACTACAAGCAAAAATCGTGCGAATGATTATATTGTCATTTAATAAAACTTAGAAGTGGTTAGATTCCAATTGGTTAGCTTAAATGCGAGAATTTCAGAATAAAAGCATTTGACATTTTTTGTCAAATAAAAGTGACATTCTTTGAAAGTTTTTGCTCTATTCTTGGGTAGTTTTAAGGAAAGAACTTGAAAAGTCTAAAATTGCTGGTCCTGGCCCAAAGCATAATAATGAGCATACAAATGAATTTGATCTTCCCAACAGCACTCTACAAGGCTTTTAAACCTTCAATCCGACATTCTCTGTCAAAGTTAATCGCCATGCCGTAAGGGGTGGAACGTACCATACTTCCTGTATAACCCCTCAAACTCTTCGCGTTTTTAGGACCTTTAATGCTGTCACTCGGAAGGGTGAAATCCAAAATAAACCTTGTCCTT
>JAFDEW010000008.1 GCA_019310125.1 Deltaproteobacteria bacterium
AGTCTAAATATATGGGTTAATGATGCGATATCTAAGGCACTGAAGGATATCACCCAACAAGGGCATGCACGCTGACCCCAAAAGCCTGGCGGCTTTTGGTCCAGGTGATGCCCGGCGTTATATTTTTTATTGACAAACATCTCAATATGAGATAGATTCCTTTCATGCACATAATCTCCCGAAAGTGCTTACTTGAACTTGCAAAAAAGCATCATGATTATTCTGCCGCGCTTGAATCTTGGTATCGGATCGTTAAACGTACTGATTTCAATTCATTTGACGAACTCCGCCAGACTTTTCCGGGTGCCGATAAAGTCGGCAATTTAACGGTTTTTAATATTGGCGGCAATAAGGCTCGTTTGATTGCAGCCATACACTACAATATTCATCGGGTTTATATTCGGCATGTTCTTACCCATAAAGAATATGATCGAGGATCTTGGAGGAAATAATGAATATCCAACTTAAAGAAATTGCGAAAGTTTGGCCAGACATCCAGCCCATATTTTCTGTGCCGCACAATGAAAAAGACTACAATAAATTGGTCAATCTCCTTGATAACCTTATTGATGAAGTGGGCAATAATGAGAACCATCCGTTATCTTCGCTGATGGAGACGATTGGGAGCCTAATTGAAACATATGAATCCCAATATATTCCCGAATTAGAGGGTAATCCGATGGATACTCTGAATGCTTTGATGAAAGAACATGGGCTTAAACAATCGGATTTGTCTGAAATCGGGAGCCAGGGGGTAGTATCGGAAATTATATCCGGGAAACGTCAGCTAAATGTGCGTCAAATAAAATTATTATGCAAACGTTTCAAAGTATCTCCAGCAGTCTTTATTTAAATCAAATTTCAAGAATATAACCTTGCTGCTTCAAGGGACGGCTCGTACCTCGCCGCCTCTGAGCAGCCCGGTTATGTGTCTTTAGAGGTGGAGCAATGATTCTTAATAAAAAAACATTAGAAAAACTTAGACAGCTTATAAACGAAGAAACGGAATATCGTTCCGGTCCTAAGCTTGTACAATTTTTTAATGATTTAGGTTTCAATGATTCTTACGGTCATGCTTTCCCTTCGCGCTGGCTTTATACGGATCAAAAATTGGATGAAATAAACGGCGCCCCAGAATTGGAAAAATGCATAAAGAATGTTTTCGCACCAGTCAACTTTCTTGGCCGATATCAAGAGCTTGATTCATACATAAAAGATTTTAACCAATTATTGGCTTTCGATGGGTGGAAAATTGTTCGAAACGGGTCAGATATAACATTTCAAAAAATGGATAAAGTTGAAATAGATAGCGACAGTTCTGAAGCTGCTGAAAATGAGTTTCTCAATCGAGAATTCACGAATGTAAATCTACAAGGGCTAGGATTAGAGAGTGTTGTATCAGATGTGCTGCAATACAGGATCAAAGAGATTGAAAAGTGTTTTTCTTCAAACTCACCGTTAGCAGTAATCCTTCTTGCAGGCAGTACCCTTGAAGGGATATTTTTAGGGCTTGCGATTAAATATCCGCGACAATTTAATACAGCAAAATCTTCACCCAAAGATAGCAACGGAAAGGTACGACAGTTTCATGAGTGGAATCTTAGTGGTTTTATTGATGTAGCGACGGATATTGGCCTTATACAGCATGATACTCAAAAATTTAGTCATTCCTTAAGAGATTTCAGGAACTACATACACCCTTTTGAACAAATGAGTTCTGGATTTAATCCAAGAGAGCATACAGCTAAGATTTGCTTACAAGTACTTAAAGCAGCAATTTCTGAAATTAATGAAAACCTTAGTAAAATTGGCACATAACAAGTGGCTGTTGGCGGACTCGGTTCCCTCGCCGCAAAGCCGTCGCGTTCAGCATGCAAAAAAAGGAATCAATCAAATATGAAATATGTTCATGGCTATGACCCAAGGGAAAACATTCGTTTACAAGATCAAGCTTCCACCCTTGTTCAATTGCTTCACTCCGACACCATCTATCCAGCCGGAAGTAAAGTTCTCGAGGCTGGATGCGGTGTTGGCGCACAAACCATAACTTTGGCAAAAAATAGTCCTCATGCCAGCTTCACATCAGTTGATATTTCAGAGAATTCTATTCGTGAAGCCATGGGAAAAATTAAGGAAGCGGGTTTCTCAAATGTAAGCTTCCAACAAGGCGACATCTTTAAGCTGCCATTTGAACCCGAATCTTTTGATCACCTCTTTATTTGTTTCGTGCTTGAACACTTAGCACAGCCTGTGGAGGCAATAAATTGCCTCAAAGATCTTCTTAAAGTCGGTGGCACAATTACTGTTATAGAGGGAGATCACGGATCAACTTATTTCTACCCAGACAGCGAGGCAGCGCACAAAGCAATCCAATGTCAAGTCGAACTGCAAAGGCGAGCAGGAGGCGATGCCAATATTGGCAGGGAGCTTTATCCCATTCTAAAAAAAGCAGGTTTCAGTTCCATCCAAGTATCTCCCCGAATGGTTTATGTTGATTCAAGCAAGCCACGATTAGTCGAAGGATTCACAAAAAACACTTTTACGGCAATGATTGAGGGTGTTCGCGAATCCTCCATTGAATCTGGGCTAATTAATGGAGAGAGCTTTGATGAAGGAATCAAAGGCCTTTATAGAACGACCGAAGATGACGGAGTCTTTTGCTACACATTTTTTAAGGCAGTTTCAACAAAAGAATAACTTGCCGAACCAGGCGCTTCACTTGACGCCGAGATCGTCTGCGGCGATGGGTAACCTTTTTAGGCGGTGCAAGTGAGCTTGATCGTTATGCCCCCATTTTCTTCTCTATTCATAGTCAGAACAAGTCGTTGAGCCGTTTGAAGAGTCCAATTTTTTTTCATGTTGTAAATTCCTTGGCAGGCGATGCGATGCGAAGAGAGATAGTTTCTCCATCGCCCCATGGCCACCAGGCACCACAAATAAAAACATTTTGGCTCGGATCTGTGGTAAAAAGCAACTGGCCTGACCGAAGGCCACCAAAATTCTTGTTGCACATCTGTACAATATCAGGTGCTTCACGGATGTTTAAATTATCCCATACCTTGCTGAAATCGCGTTCCAATATCGCGCGAAATTTATCTGCATTATCTGCAGAAAATTCGGCCAGGAAAGCTTCAAAACGGTGGTCCCACTCCCACGAAAAAACTCCCCAGGAAGCGCTTAGCAATTCTCTGGAAACCTTCTCAAGGTCTGACTTTTTAAGATGCATGACAGTTTTCCTCTTCAAAAAGTATCTTTTTTCAAATTGCGCCTTTTTTAATCAAAAGCTCATTCATCCAGAATTGAAGTCCATTAAGGAACCTATCCGGAAAAATCCAATAATTCAAATATTCAATTATCAACGGCTCTTAAAATACCCCGATTAACATGGAGGTAGATTTTTGGATACCTTTTTTATCAATTATATATTCCAAAATCCACCTACAGATTTAGTCTGCCTGTTCTCCAGAGTGAAACCGCGCCGTAGGTTCTTGCCCAGAAGTTGGCTTTTTCTTCTGCGGGGTACTTATGCCTTGTGCTACATTTCGCAATCATTCAACGTACGATAAGTACGCCTCATGATTACAAAATTTGCGACGCCTTTTTATCCAGAGAGATTTATTCGGGGGAATTTGAACTTTTTACGAAACCGTATAAATCAGACTTTTTACGAGTTCATCAATCTTAATTTAAAATATTACCAAATCATCTTCATCTAACGACAAAACAATTTTTATTTGCTATTCTTTATTCGACAAATAACTGCACAATTGTTATGAATAAACAGGGCCTCCTCATTGCCTTTAAAGATGGAATCGGACTCACTAAATCAGAAGCAAAAGCGGCAGTGAATCCATTCTTTAATAAAATGTCCAATGCATTTGCTAATGGTGACAGAGTTAAAATTCGAGGCTTATGTTCGTTTTATGTCAAGAAATACAAGGTATACACCGGCCGAAATCCGAAAACCGGAGAACAGGTCAAGATAAAGCCGAAGAAGGAGAAATATATGCAGGAAGGAAATTATAAAAGTGCGTTAATTCTAGGTGTCTGTATTTTATTGGGCCTGGCTTTTTTGGGTTTTTTTTTAGGGTCCAGTGCCATTAAGTTTAAGGAGTATGAACGGACAGTAACCGTAAAAGGGCTTTCAGAAAAAGAATATCCTGCTGATGTTGCGTTATGGCCGATCCATTTTTCATCCGCAAACAATGAGTTAGCCAAGTTGTACGAATCCATTGAAAAAGATACACATGAAATCATTGATTTTTTAAAAGACAATGGATTTGAAAAACAAGAAATAACCGTATCTCCTCCCGGTATTATCGATAAACTTTCCCAAGGCTATGAAAAATCAAAAATTGAATTTAGATATACCGCCACACAAACCATTACGGTGTATTCGAAGAAGATTAAAGATGTCAGGGCTACAATGAATAAATTGGCAGCGCTTGGAAAAAAAGGAATTGCCTTTACCGGTGATAGCTACCAAAATTCCACTGAATACTTATTCACGAGATTGAATGAAATTAAACCCGTCATGGTGGAGGAGGCCACAACCAAAGCAAGAGAAGTTGCCGAGAAATTCGCAAAGGATTCTAACAGTAAATTAGGAAAAATAAAAAAGGCAAGACAAGGGCAATTTTCAATTAATAATAGAGACAAAAATAATCCCCACATTAAAAAAATCAGAGTTGTTTCAACTGTAGAGTACTATCTGTCTGATTAATGGGTATAACAACACAAGAAGCACTTAAACATTCACTTTATTCAGTAGTGGAGACCTTTGAAAAACGTTCAATTTTGTTCAAGGCCAAGGAAGGCGAAAATTTTAACCACAGGAATACATTGAGTATTTTGAGGATTAAAATTTGAGCCTGACACAGGGATTGGGCAAAAGAGGACGTTTTTCAAAGGTCTCTAGTGGTTAATTAGTTGGAGGGTACTTACATGTCATCGAAGAAGACGCGCACAAAGACCCACAAGATGAATCAGATTGTATCCGAGGCCCGGCAGGACCGGGCGCGTCTGGAGAAGACCTATCGAGAGCGAGCGCTCAAAATGTTTCCGAAACTATGTGCAAGGTGCGGGCGTGAATTCTCAGGCAAGAAAATTCGTGAGCTCACGGTTCATCATAAGGATCACAACCACGATAACAACCCACCTGACGGCAGCAATTGGGAGTTGTTGTGTATCTACTGTCACGACAATGAGCACTCGCGACATGAGGTCGCAGAAGCGTATGGCGAGGCAACGCCGGACCACGAGCGGGAGCCATCCTCTAGCCACAGGCCGTTCGCTGATCTCGAGGCCTTGCTGAAGAATAAAAAGTAATTGAAGCAGGATATTTTAATAATAAACTTAATATTGTGACCGGAATTGACGGAGTTTCAGATTATATTGTCTCATCCGGCAAGGAATTCTTGTCTTTGGCCGTTCTTATTGAAAACAAAGCAAAATTAAACGCATAAGATCATTTTGAGTATTTTATTGCCAGCGCTGTGACAATTCCCCATGTCATGTTAAAAAAAACAACAAATACAGGTGTGTACATGCCGAGGTCCATGCCAAAATAACCTTTGCCTGCTTTTAGCGGAAACACAACCAAGAGTTGTACAAGGGTGGGAAAGATGCTGATCAAAGCGCCCTTTGTAATGAGCCTGCTATTTAAAAAGGGAAAAACAAATACCAATCCCCAAAGCCCTCCACACACGATCCTCGGGTATAACCAGGAAAGCTTCAGGGCCGGCGCAATGGCCACCCCAAATTGTTTTGTGATTCCGTATTCACCAAACGCCCACACCGTCAGGCTGTTTGCCAGAGCCCCCAGGCATCCGGCCGCAAAGCAGATGAGTAGTTTTTTCATATCTCCCCCTGATGTTATTGGTTGCCAGGCAATACAGAGAACTTATTGCTCTAATTCGCTAATTTTATGCCTCTGATTTTCTCCGCTGCCCCATCCGTTTTCCGGACAGGTTTTCATCCTTATGGACGTCGTTGATATAAATGCAGTCATCATCCCACAGGGTCGGAAGGTCGGGAAGCTCCAGTCCTGTGGGATGCACCGCACCTCCGCCGACCAGCATGGATCCGCCCCCCCCCTTTGGCCCGTGCAACAAAATATTCGATCAACTGTTCAGTGACATGTCCTTTAGCATCGACATCGAAATTGATGCTCATTGCGGACATCAGCATTCGGTTTTTTGCGGTCATGGTTCCGATCCGAACCGGTGAAAACAAATGGCTCAATGGGGTCATTTTCAGGTTTCCTTTTTGTTTCACATGTTTTTTAAAATCGCATACGGTTATGGTTTGTGGAACTATAGAAAAATACCGCCGGGGTGTCAATTGGAGGTTCTCCTCCACCGAGGTTCATCGGAATATGGGTTTACAACGGATTAGAATTATTTTATAGAAATCCCATCCTATATTAAACCGGCTGGGCCTGGTATTCACCCATACCCAATTCTATATACCTAACCCGGATAAGCCGGAAAAAAACAAATAACAAACAAATCACAATGACCGAAATTCAAAATTCTAAACAAGCTTTGGTCTTTGGAATTTGGAATTTAATTGATATTTGGTACTTGAATATTGATTTTTTGGCATACAACTAAGAAACTAAAAAAAACAGAGAACAAGGTTGGACAATGACGCTAAGCGATTTAATCATCAATTATTTGGAACAATTTGGCGTGGAATATGTTTTCAGCGTACCGGGCGGTCCTATCGGCTCCCTGTATGATGCACTTGCACGCAGCGAAAAAAGGGGCGGTCCCCGTAGCATTCTCGCTCGTCATGAAGCGGGCGGGGTGTTTATGGCTGACGGCTATGCCCGTGAAACCGGAAAAATTGGCGTATGCTGTGCAACCACCGGTCCCGGGGCAACCAATCTGATTACCGGTGTTGCTTCAGCGTATACGGATCATATTCCCTTGCTCGTCATCACGGCACAAACCCGGTTGTCCGATTTCAGCATGGGCGCTTTTCAGGAATCCTCTGCGGATGTCACGGATATACTGGGAATGTTTGAACACTGTACCCGCTATAACACCATGGTTACCCATGCCGACCAATTGGAGAAGAAACTTGCTGCTGCATTGACGACGGCTTTGCGCCCCCCAAAAGGCCCCGCACATTTAAGTGTGCCGTTTGATCTCTTGCGTTCTGAAAAAAGTGGTCAAATGGCGTTTCCAAATTTATACGGCCTGTTGACCCAACCCGCTTCGGAGGTGGATGTTGCGGCACTGGAAACACTCTGTCAAGAAGTATACACGGTATTAAACCAAAACCGCCAAGTGGTGTTGGTTATCGGCCATGATTGTGCAGGCGCCGGGCAAGAGATCATTGAATTTGCCGAACTTATCGGCGCACCCATTGTCACCACACAGCGTGGAAAATCCTGGATTAATCCATATCATCCTCTGGCGCGTGGTGTATTTGGCTTTGCCGGACATAAAACGGCCCGTAAGGCGCTGACGGATGAATCCGTTGGTCTGATACTGGCGGTTGGCACCAATCTAAACGAATGGTCAACCAGCGGGTGGGATTCCTTATTAATGAATGACATGCTGGTTCATATTCATCATGAAAAGGCCTGTTTTGACCGTTCTCCCATGGCGCGTCTGCATGTTTATGGAACCATCCGCACGATATTCAAGGAACTATGTTCACGGGTTGAACCCCTAAAGCCGGAGGGCAAACTCCCTCTGACCGGCAAGGGGAAAGAACAAGATATGCCCCCGCAATCGTATTCGGATCATCTAAAAGAATCCCCATATGTGCCCCATCAAATTGAAGTCCAAGCACCGGACAGTTGCCGGCGGGACAACACCTCGCCATTGATCAAGCCCCAGCGACTGATTTGTGAAATCATACAGCGGTTTCCGCCTGAAACCCGTTTTCTCATCGATAACAGTAACAGCGTGCCGTGGTCCATCCATTATTTTTTTCATCGCCGTCCCGAAAACTACCATCTATCGTTGGGGTTTGCTTCTATGGGATGGGCGATCGGCGCGTCGGTGGGTATGGCTTTGGGTTCGCGAAATACCCCCGTAGTTTGTTTCACGGGTGACGGATGCTATTTAATGAGCGGCCAGGAAATTACCGTAGCCGTAGCAGAACGGCTGCCGGTAATTTTTGTGTTATTAAATGACCATGCATATGGAATGATCCGGCACGGCCATCGCCTGGCAGGTAAGGAATCTGTTGATTTTGCGATTCCGCCGGTTGATTTTTGCATGATGGCGGAGGCAACCGGGGCAAATGCTCACAAAATTCGAGACCCTAAAGATTTTGAACACATCGACTTTCAAGCGCTGTGTCGGCGTAATGGCCCGACTTTATTGGAAGTCACTATTGATCCGGAGGAAGCGCCGCCGATCGGTATGTTTTAAGAGTTCCATGTTGTAAAGGTCTCAGTATCCATCCCAAGGTGATTTTCGAGACATTAATCTTGTTTGGTTTATTTTCAATTCTTTCTGAGTTTTGACTTTTTGTTTCGTAAGAGATATATCTCAAACTCCATTCTATCCCGAAAATTTTCATAAAATATCAGGGCTGACAGTTCCTTAATTGTAAATTTTGTGCTTTTTGTGACAACCATGATTGATCAGGCGAGAAAAATCCTTAAAACGGTATTCGGATATGACGGGTTCATCTTTTTGCAGGAAGATGTGATTGAAAACATTTTGCGAAAAAATGATACCCTGGTTATCATGCCGACGGGCGGTGGAAAATCGCTTTGCTACCAGATTCCGGCCCTTATGTTTAAAGGATTGACCATTGTTGTTTCGCCGCTGATTTCATTGATGAAGGATCAGGTGGAGCAGTTAATGGAGTCAGGGGTTTCCGTGGCACTGTTAAACAGCTCGCTGACGCCTCACGAGTATCGCCGGAATGTAGAGCTCATTAAACACGGCAACGTGAAATTACTTTACCTGGCTCCGGAATCCTTGTTGAAATCCAGTGTATTAGAAATGCTTTCATCTGTGCCCGTGGATTGTCTTGCCATTGACGAGGCCCATTGCATTTCCGCATGGGGACATGATTTTCGTCCGGAGTACCGGCGGTTGGTGGATGTGAGGCTGCGTTTTCCCAAAGCGGTTTGTATCGCACTGACGGCCACGGCAACCCCGAGGGTGCGAAAAGACATTAAATCCAGTCTCGGTTTTGAAGACTCCGGCGAATATGTTGCCGGTTTCAATAGAGAAAATCTGTTTCTCCAAGTGGTTCCCAAAGATAACCCCTTGGATCAAGCCATCGGGTTTATCCGCAAATTTGCGGGTCAATCCGGGATCATATATTGTTTTACCCGCCGGCAGGTAGATGATCTTTATACGGTTCTAAAAGATGAAGGGTTTTCAGTACGCCCGTATCATGCCGGTCTGACCGAAATCCATCGAAAACAAAACCAGAATCTGTTTATCCGGGACGATGTGCAGATTATTGTGGCGACCATCGCTTTCGGCATGGGAATCAACAAGCCCAATGTTCGATTTGTTGTTCATTTCGATATGCCCAAGAATATGGAAAGTTATTACCAGGAAATCGGCAGAGCCGGACGAGACGGATTGCCGGCCCATTGTATGCTGCTGTTCAGTTATGCGGATATTCATAAAATAACGCATTTTATCAACAAGAAAAACGCTTCTGAAAAACGGGTGGCGCACATCCATTTCAATGCATTTTTGCGTTTTGTTGAAACCGATGACTGTCGTCGCATCCCGCTGCTCAATTATTTTGGTGAAGAGTATTCTATTGAAAATTGCAATATGTGCGACAACTGTCTGGCCGGAGAAAAAGAGTTGACCGACCTTACCATACCGGCCCAGAAATTCTTGTCCTGTGTTAAGCGGACCGGTGAGCTGTTTGGAATGGGCCATATCATTGATGTGTTGCACGGCTCAAGTGCACGGAAAGTTTTAAGATTCGGTCATGATAAATTATCTACTTACGGCATTGGAAAGGAATTTTCAAAAAAACAATGGATGATTCTGGCGCGTCAGTTTCTTTACAAAAAGCTCCTGATTCAGGATATGGAATATGGAAGTTTGAAGCTTACAGATGACGCATGGGATGTTTTTCAAGGGGAAAAAACGGTTCTGGGCCATTTAAAAAAACAAGATGATGATAAAGGAGCTGAAAAAAAATCAAAGATAAAAACCATACCGGACCACGACAAAAATCTGTTTGAAATCCTGCGGAAAAAAAGAAAAAATCTCGCTGATCACGCAGAAGTTCCCCCTTATGTCATTTTTTCAGACAGAACCTTGATTGAACTGGCCGCGTATTTTCCTCAAACCATGGAAAGTTTCCTGGATATTCATGGCGTGGGCATTGTAAAACTCGAAAAATACGGATCCATTTTTCTTGGCCTTATTCAGAAATATTGCAGGGAGCGTGAAATTAAAGAACGACCCAAAAACTTTTAAAAGACACAGATAATATTATTAATTAAGGAGACGATGATGGTTAGTGAAAAAGAATTCAATGATGTGGATTTATCGGTAAAGCAAAACAATCTGTATCTGGAAGAGTCGTTTACGGACTTGGACATGGCCGCCATCCGGCGCCTGACACCGGTCAAGCCCAACGGTTTGAAAGATAAAACTCGCAAACAGATTTTTGTGGGGCACCTTAATTTAATGACCCCTGAAGGGCCGCTCCCGATCCAGACCCCCCTTGAGGCCAGAAACCTTAAAGAAGCCATGGAAATATACCCGGAGGCTATGAAAACAGTTCTGGCAAAAATGCAGGAAGAAATCAAAAAGTTACAGCAAAAAAAAGATTCCCGTATTATCGTCCCCGGAACTTGATAGTATAGGAATTTCCTTTTTTTTAGAGCGGCGAAGCCGCGTTATATAGAATCGCGAAGTGATTGTATAACTTGACATAAATCATTTTCTAAACAAACGCTGTGCCCTGGTTTTCTTTTTGTGGGGCCTCTTGTTTTGAAATATGTATTAAACCGTTGGATTTTATTTAATATCATAATTACAAGAAACACAATATGTGGTAACTTATGTTAATAAAATACAATATATTCTAATTCAATGGAATTATATATAATTTATATATAATTTTACTTGACAATATCAAGTGACAAGTTTATGATATAACTAAAAAATCGAGTAGGTTATAACTAATTATATCAAATGAATAAAAATTCACTAAAAGAGATTAGAGAATCTCTTATGATGAGCAAGGCCGAGCTCGCCAGAAAGGCTAGGATATCACCGATTACCATTACACGTATCGAACAGGGTATGCCCTGCAGAATGGAAACAAGACGTAAGATTATTCTGGCATTAGGGTATAAGATTTCGGATAGGAAAAAAGTGTTTGGTGACTGAGAAGATATCTGCCTGCTTTCCCTATAGGTGAGATATAGTCCGGCGAATTAAAAAATAATTAATAGTAAATCATCCAATAACAACGGCAGGGTCGTTTGACTCTGCCGTTATTATTTCATGATATGTTGAAACTCGTCCGCCCGGGCACTAAATAAAAAATCGTCAGGGGGGCTGAGCTGCCCGTGTTACGGACCCACTATTAATTTCTGCCCGGGATGGATGACAGCTCTGTCAGACAATTTATTCAGGGCCCGTATTTTTTTCACCGTTACCCCATACTTTCGAGCGATGTTGTAAAGCGTGTCACCGGGTCGGACCGTGTGATACCGTTTTTTCGGGGTTTTTTTAACAACCGCCGCCGGTTTTACGGCCTGGGTTTTTTGGGCCTTGACTTGGGCGATGTCCTTTTGCAAATTATTCATGCCGGTTACGAGGTGATCCATTCTTAATGACATGGAAGCTTCCAATCGGTCAAAACGATCCTTGAATTGTTCTAACGCTTGGGGCTGTTCTAAGGCCAGTGTTAGTTTGTCGTCGATATCTTGAAATCTGACGATTTGTTCTTCAAGCTTTATTAGCCGGTTTTCAAAGCCTGAAAGTTTTCCCAGAATTCCTCCCAACGCCAGAATTAGCATGACAATGAAAATCAAAAAAAATACCCCAACCCATGATAAGGGAATTGTTTCAGGAAGGTTGAACACCCCGGAACCGAATTTTTTCTTTTTTTTCTTATCCCACTGCAAATATTCTTGTTCATAAAAATCATTCTGTTCCGGTTCTGAATTTTCTTGACCCGTAAGGTCGGAGTTTTTATGATCCATAGCTGCCCTCCAGGAAATTATTTACTATCTTCTTCTAATATCTCCAAAGTTAACCGTATCAAATTTTTTCAAGAATTTAAAGAAGAAACACCTTTATTTGAAAAGGCTAAGCCGGTTGGCTTGGCCACGCCTGCCACTGTAATATCGCCCGGCATTCGCCTCGGGCGCAGCCTGGGATGATTAAAATTGCCCATAATATGGCTTTAAAAATTATCCCAAATTTATTCCTTCCCGTATGCCTGGTTTCAGGTGTCAGGTGCCAGCGCTTCTGTTCATCATTCCTGACACCTGACACCTGAAACCTGAAGATGTGGAACAAAAATGGGATTAAAATTCCATCTGTATACACGGCGATTTTCACCACCCCAGGCGCAGCCCATGGCGGACGGGCACGAGTTAGTCCCGACGGGGAATTGAATAACATTGCGAATCGCTTTTATGAGTTGATATTGATGATATAAATGTAATAGAGTTTTTACTAAATAATGATTTATATTGTCAGTTCAAATTTTGAAATTGTTTTTTCTGAAAATTTATATAAAATAGAATACACTCAAAACCCATAGGGTCCAATAGGGTAAATATCAGACAAGGAGCTATTCAAGAAAAAAATGACCATGCATAATTTAAGCACCTGGGACTGGGAAACCGGTAAAAAGTTAATTGTGGATACCACAAAGTGGAAGGATATGTTCGACCGGGTAGAAGAACCTTATGCCAGCCCGGACGGAGAAAGAATAGTGGCAGTCGTAAAAACCGGTGATATGGAATTTACTGTCTGTGAAAATGATGCTCCCTGGGAACGCACGTTTGACAAAATATGGTATTTAAAATTTGGACCTGACAATCGATTGACGGCATTGGTGTCGGATATGGGAACGTGGACTGTGGCGGTGGATGGTGCTGCTTGGGAAAACACCTTTGACTTTATATGGAATACCAAGTTCGGGGTTGACGGCAAAAACATCACGGTAGCCGCACAGAAAGACACAAAATACTTTGCAGTGACAAACGATATACCATGGGAGACGAGATTTTCAGACCTGAGCAATCTCACTGTCAGCCATGATGGGAAAAGAGTTGCCGGTGTCGTCCCCACGGTCCCGATTAAACAAGGGGATATTTTTCAATTTCAGAAAGGTTGTTATTCCGCAGTAGTGGACGGCAAGCCATGGGATGCAAATTTCGTTAACGTCTGGGGCCTGGCCTTTTCCAATGATGCCGAGCACGTGGCCGCAGAAGTGAGAACCTCCCTTTATGATTACACAATTGCTGTGGACGGAGTTCTTTGGGATAAGGTATATACTTCCGTTTGGACGCCGCAATTTAGCCCGGCAAACGGTTCGGTGACTGCGCCGGTAAGGATAGAAGGAAAATGGACGCTTGCTCAAGATGGAAAACCGTTTTGGGATCGCTTTTTTTATCAGCTCTGGCATCATATGTACAGCCCGGACGGAAAAAAGATAGCCGCCATCGTGGCAAGCAAATATGGCCGCTGGACCATCGCAGTTGACGGCATACCCTGGTCTCTCACCTTTGGTGATCTGGTCACCGATGCGGTTTTCAGCCCGGACGGAAACCGGATTGCCTGCATCGGAAAACAAGACGGAAAGTGGACCATTGCTGTGGACGGTAGGGCTTGGGGTGAAACATATGACATGGTCTGGCAGCCTGTTTTCAGTCCTGACAGCAGAACGGTCGCTGCAAAAGCAGAAAAAAATGGGCGGTATACCATTGTGATAGACGGCAAACCTCTTAAAGAATCGTATCAAGCACTGTGGAATCCTGTTTTCAGCCCTGACTCCGAAAAGATTCTAATAAAAGGAATCACGGGCGATTCACATGGCGGCAAGTATTTTCGACAGGTTTTGCCGGTAACCCATATCACCGGCGATCCCGGATCTCTCTCGAGCTAAAAGGAAAAAAAGAGCCATGCATGATATCTATAATTTTGTCAGCGGCCCGTTGGTCTGGGTCTCTTTTATCATTTTTTTCGCGGGGTGTTTGTACCGGCTGATCTCCATGGCCGTTTTGGCCAGGAAGAAAGATATATTCGTATATGAGTATATGAGCTTAAAATATGGGCTTCGGTCAATCCTGCATTGGATCATTCCCTTTGGAACGGTAAAATGGAGGAAAAATCCGTTTTTTACTATCGTCACATTTACATTTCATATCTGCATTATTTTGATTCCGATTTTTCTTAGTGCACATATCATTCTCTGGAAGGAATCGTGGAATATTAGCTGGTGGTATATTTCAGACACGGCTGCCGATGTAATGACGATCGTTGTTATTGCTTCATGTATTTTTTTTCTTATGAGAAGAATCGTTCTGCCGGAGGTCAAGTACTTAACCTCTATTTCTGATTACGTCATACTTGCTATGGTTTCCGCACCCTTTATCACGGGTTTTTGGACATATCATCAGTGGCCTGGTTTTAGACTCATGGGAATTTTCCACATCATCTCCGGAGAGATCATGCTGGCGGCAATTCCTTTTACCCGCTTGATACATATGGTTTTCTTCCCGTTTACAAGAGGGTACATGGGGTCTGAATTCGGCGCCGTCAGGAATGCAAAAGATTGGTAGGAAACGTAAGATAAAATCGTAACACTTGAATATGAAAGCCTCCGACTCGTGCAAAATTCAGGTCAAACGATTTTATAAAAGGAGAACACAACATGGCTGAACCTGCCGTTACTAATAAAGATGAAAGCAATAAAGTTGTTGATAAGGGAATTGATAAGGGAATTGAACGCTTAACTCCTGAAAAAATCAAGCGGGTTATCAACAAGGTTTTATCGTCGGAAACCGGCGCCCGGCTAAAGGCATATGTTGAAACCTGCGTCCACTGTGGACTTTGCTCTGAAGCTTGCCACTATTATCTTTCCCATGATAATGATCCGAAATTTTCTCCTGCGGGTAAGGTTAAACAAACCCTATGGGAAATATTAAAAAAAAAGGGCAACGTTGATCCTGAGTTTATAAGAAATGCCGCCCGCATCGCCTACACGGAATGCAACCTGTGCCGACGCTGCGCAATGTATTGCCCATTTGGTATAGACATTGCCTACTTAATATCCGTTGTGCGAAGGTTCTGCCATATGCTTGGGGTTACCCCGCTGTATATACAGGACACCGCACACAGCCATTCAGCCACCTTAAACCAGATGTGGGTAAAGGAAGATGAATGGATTGACAGTCTTTTTTGGCAAGAAGAAGAAGCACAGGATGAAATGCCGTCGTTAAGGATACCCATGGAAAAGGAAGGGGCTGAAATTCTTTACTGCGTGATTGCTCCTGAACCGAAATTTCGTGCACAGCTCATATATCAGGCTGCAGTTATCATGAATGTAGCCGGAGTTGATTTTACAATGCCGGCAACACCCGGATGGGACAACAGCGATCAATGTATGTTTACCGGGGACTACGAAATGATGGGCCGGCTAAAAAAGGCACATTTTGAAATGGCCATGCGGCTCAAGGTCAAACGGATTGTAATGGGAGAGTGCGGACACGCATTCCGATCCGTATATGATACGGGAAACCGATGGCTGGCATGGAAGATGCCGCCAATACCGGTTACACATGCCGTGGAATTCTATTACGAATTGTTAAAACAAGGAAAGATAAAAGTCGCTAAAAAGTATGATAAGCCGGTCACCTTTCAGGATCCCTGCAATATTGTCCGGGGAAGCGGCCTTCATGAAAAGGCACGTTATGTGGTTAATGCGATTTGTGAAGATTTTATCGAGATGCATCCCAATCGGGAACACAATTATTGTTGTTGTGCAGGAGGCGGTGTAGTAAATACCGGTCCTCCACACA
The DNA here is from genome assembly GCA_019310125.1 of Deltaproteobacteria bacterium. Lineage (GTDB taxonomy): Bacteria > Desulfobacterota > Desulfobacteria > Desulfobacterales > UBA11574 > S5133MH16. The sequence goes on from JAFDEW010000008.1 coordinate 16,004, forward strand.
AAATGGCACGCATTACAGGGAACAGGATTAAGGCAGAGCAGTTATCTGAGACAAAGCGCAAGGGTGCAAAGGTTGTCATCGCCCCTTGCCATAACTGTCATGGCGGAATAGAAGATATTCTTCATCACTACGGAATTGATATGGAACTGCATTTTCTGGGGGACATAATATACAACGTCATTGAAAAACCGGTATAATTAGTAAAATCAGTTGGGCCGGGCGCATAAAATTGGGAGAATCCTGATGAAAAAAAGGACAATGATAATATATGCGGTAATACTTCTGACAGGTTGCATGATTGCGGTCATGTCCGGTTATTCACAGGAAGATGTGACAACTGTTGAAGACAGCGCATTTGAAAACAAGATGAGACCAGCGGTTCCGTTTCTGCATGATCAGCACAATGAAACGGCAGATCTTGACGAATGCAATACGTGTCATCATGTATATGAGGATGGAAAACCAGTTGAAGATGATTCTTCCGAGGGCCAGGAATGTTCAGAATGCCATACCTTTAATAAGGGCGATACCCCCATGTCCCTTGTAAACATTTACCATTTGCAATGCAAGGGGTGCCACCAGAAAAAAAAGGCCGGACCGATCATGTGCAGCGAATGTCATCCAAGATAAACGAACAACTCGGATACACAAGAGATTGAGAAGAAAATTTAACCCGAAAATTTACAGACATCCCACAAGGAGAGAAGCACACCATGATTGATAAAGAGACGAAACGGCTTGCTTCTATTTTTGATGCCATGGGGCGGGGTGTTTATGTCATTGGGGATGATTACGTTATAAAATTTATGAACAAGGCCAGTATTAACGCCTTTGGGGAAGGCGTTGGAAAAAAATGCTATCAGGTGATTGCCAATTGTGACAACGTCTGTTCCTGGTGCCGGGCAAAAGAAGTCTTTAAGGGAGAAACCCTTCGTTGGGAAAACTATTTTCCGCACATCAACAAAACTTTCGAGATTTTCGAATTGCCTTTGCAAACCGATGAAGGAACCATATCGCATTTTTGTATATATCAAGACATTACAGAAATAAAAGAGCGCGAGAAAATGCTTCGCGCTTCCATAGAAGACTACAAAAAATTGTTTGAACATGTGCGTGTGGGTGTGCACATGAGCAGCAAAGAAGGAAAATTTATTGATGCCAATCAGGCGCTTATGGAGATGTTGGGATACACGAGCAAAGAGGAGTTTTTTAAGGTAGATATAACCAGAGACCTTTATCTGGAACCTGAAGATCGCCGAAAATACATGGATCTGATTGAACGAGACGGTCACGTCATTGACTATGAAGTTGATTTGAAGCGCAAGGATGGAAAAGTGATCTCGGTATTGCGAACCGCTCACGCACGATATGATCAAGAGGGGAATGTTATCGGGTTTGAAGGGATCTGTGTGGATCAAACCCAGAGAAAGGAGATGGAACGAAAGCTTAAAAAAGCGCATGACTTTCAAACAAACCTCATCCAGACCTCGATAGACGCAATCATTGCCAATGACCGTAAAGGCAACATTATCATTTTTAATCAAAGCGCTGAAAACATTTTCGGCTACACCCAGGAGGAAATTTCCAAAGTTCACGTCACCCAATTTTACAAAGACGGCGAGGCTAAAAAGATTAAGCAAATGATTTACGGGCCTGATCACGGCGGTCCCGGCCGTTTGGTTAACTTTAAAGTCGAAATTGTCGATAAGGATGGGCAGATAGTCCCCATCCTGCTCTCTGCGACATTACTGTATGAAGAGGATCAGGAAGTTGCCACGGTGGGGTATTTTAAAGATATGCGCGAGGTCAAGCGGCTGAAACAGGAGATCCATACGCTTTTTGAGTTTGAACACAACCTCATTCAGAGTTCCATAGATGCCATCATCGCCTCGGACAGGGATGGATGCATTATCGTTTTTAATCAGCAAGCCGAGAAACTGCTGGGGTATTCCGCATATGAAATGATCATGAAAATGTCTTTTAACGAGCTTTTCCCGCCGGCGATGTTGGAAGAGCTCAGGAACGAACTGGCTTCCGATGAATACGGAGGGGAAAACCGGCTCCTTCTTTTTGAGACATATATGATCAATAAAACCGGCGATAAGATCCCAGTCCAGCTTTCCGCAACGGTGATGTTTGATCAAGGCGAAGAGATCGGCATGGTTGGGTTTTTCAGGGATTTAAGAGAAATCAGGAGAATGGAACAGCAGTTTACCAATCAGGCCCGACTGCTTCACGAGCACAAAATGATTTCCCTGGGCAGGCTGTCCGCCAGCATTGTCCATGAGCTCAACAACCCTCTTTCAGGCATATTAAACTATATTCGCCTGATGCTCAAGATTATCAAGAGGGGTGATTTGGAAACGAAAAATATAGAAAAGTTTCAACGGTATCTTACCCTTGTTGAGAGTGAGACCAGCCGCTGCTCCAAGATCGTTTCCAATTTGCTGGCTTTCTCACGAAAATCCGAATTAGAACTTAAGGCAATGAGTATTAACGAGCTTCTGGAAAAATGTATTCTGCTCGCCCAGCACAAACTCATGCTTCAGAATATCCAGATTAAAACCGATCTTGATCCGGGTATTCCAAAGGTTTTGGGGGACTTTAATCAAACCCAGCAATGCGTTATCAATCTAATTTTTAATGCGATTGACGCCATGCCGGATGGCGGCACCCTGACCCTGGCGGGTTCATTTGATCCGGAAACACAGATGGTCGAGATAAAAATAGAAGATACCGGATGCGGTATTGCTGACCAAGACCTTCACCAGATTTTTGATCCTTTCTATTCCACAAAAACAGAGGGGAAGGGGCTTGGACTCGGACTTTCCATGGTTTACGGCATCATCGACCGTCATAATGGATCTGTCACCGTTGACAGCGAGCTGGACAAAGGGACAGTTTTTACTATTCGCCTTCCCTCACTGAAGAGGGTGGATTACCCCAATGGCAATACAGAAGAACTTAGGGCTTCGCCCTAATTGGAGTAATGGAGTAATGGAATAATGGGTTTGAAGGAGTTTTTTACAATTATACTGTTTTACTTCCGCCTTTATCCCCAATATTCCAACATTCCAGCATTCCATTCTTCCATTCCGATGAAATAAACAGGTTGCCATTAATAAACCTGTATTTTCGAGATGTTGTAGAATTGCCGAGTGGTTAACTCAGGGATGAAAGCAGACCCGGTGGTTATCGCTTTAGCAAAGGAAACATTTAAGTTTTATTTAACGTGATACACTTATCATATTTTTTGAGTTAAATCGCTCCTATATTTAAGGAGGAAGTATGTTTAAAAAAGTTCTTTTCGCCGCATCTCCCACAAAGGCCAGTGAACGTGCTGCGGACATGGCTTTTGCTCTGGCCAAGCAAAGTAACGCCAGGTTGTATATTTTCCATGCCTACGGTGTGGACTCAAACGGGTGGGGGGGGATAAGACATGTTGTGCCTTCCGGGAAGGTAGAAGAAATAAAAGGGGAAATAGCTCATTACTATCAGGAAAAGATCGAGAAATTCGGGGTTCAAAATTATATCATCGAAGTTGTCGCAGGAATGCCCCATAGCGAAATCCTGCGTTTTGCCAGAAATAAAACCGTTGACCTGATTGTTATGGGTTCCCATGAAAGAGAAACCGATGCGGATCTGCCGACAAGATGGGGAATGGGCGGCAGCAGCCTCGAAAAAGTGAGTCAAAGGGCGCGCTGTCCCGTGATGGTCGTTTCCAAGCAAGTTCCTAAGATCTGGACGAAAGATGCCATTGGTGAGCGCCGGGATTTCCGGATATTGGTGGTGGATGATGAACTCATCGTTCGCGATTCCATCAAGGAGTGGCTTGTAGATGAAGGTTTTGACGTGGATATGGCCGCGTCAGGTCCGGAGGCTCTGGATAAACTGGCAACCCAACCGTTTCACCTGATGCTTACGGATATCAAGATGCCGGGGATGGACGGTGTTGAACTCCTTAAAAAGGCCCATAAACGCTTCCCGGATCTTACCGTAATAATGATGACCGCCTACGCAACCGTAGAGACCGCCATAGAAGCTTTGAAGATAGGCGCCCTTGACTATCTCCTCAAACCATTTGACCCTGAGATCCTTGTTGATAAGGTCTTTCAGGTATACCAGGATTTTGAGGCGACCCGATCGGTAAAGGTGACCTTTTCTAACATTGTCCTGGCTACGGATTTCTCTGAGCGGGGTCATCGTGCCTTCGATTTTGCCTTCAGGATGACCCGCCAATACCAAGCCAAACTCCACATCTTTCACGTGGTGCCCGTTATCCATGATGAGAAAGTTTTAATATTAGATCAAGCGAATATAGAAAAACGTATTCATGATGCTCAGGAAAAAATGAAAAACAAATATGGCTCGGAATTAGAAGGCGTTGTAGAATATTCTTTTGAATCGTGGGAAGGAAGGCCATATGTCGAGATCCTCAAACTTGCCCGGTGGAGGAATGCCGATTTGATCATTATGGCCCATCATTCCAAAGAAATTGATCCGGAAAAAGCGTTGCTCGGTTCAAATGTGGTCCGGGTTGCCCTTTCTGCTGCATGTCCAACCATTAGTATAAACCGGCTTCCGATTTCCCTTCGAGCACCGGTGTAACGTTTTTTCTAAAGAGGGGATATACGAGTTCATCAAGATTCAGGTCATGACAGTAATTTGTCCCGGAACGATTTGGTAATGGAAAGATTTAAGTCCAATCGCACATCCTGTTCCGAGAGGCCGATGGCCAGCCCCAGAAACTGAGGAAGATAAAGGATGGATATGCTCAGATCCTCTTGGCATATCCCTGATATTTTTTTCTGGTACGCCTCCAGGTTCATCTGGCACATGGGACATACCGTGATGATGGCATCTGCTCCCCTGGCTGCCTTCAATATAGCGGCCACGAGTTCCAGAGCCACCTCTGGCTTGGTGGTCATATGAGAGGCTCCGCAGCATCTGCCCCCCATGTTCCACTGATGGATCTTTGACCCCGCGGCTTTAATAACCCCTTCCATGGAGCGGGGGTCCTCGGGATCGTCAAAAATAGAGTACGGACGAAGGCACTGGCATCCATAATAGGGAGCGACAGTAAGATTTGTAAACGGCTTTTTCACGCGGGCAAAGATCTTTTTAGACCCCACGTCATTTGCCACTACGTCAAGGAGATGCCGGACCCCCAGCCGACCGCGCAAGTTAAGTTTTTCCTCAGCTAATATGATGTTGATTTTATCAAGGAGCTCCGAATCCTTTCGTATCTTTTCTTCAACCTTTTTCAGATTCAGATAGCACGCGCTGCACGGAACAAGAATTTCCTTGAATCCATCCATGTTCTCGGCCTTTGCGAGAACCAATGCCGGTAACGCTAAAGAAAGAAGGTGGCTTGTGGCCTCGGCAGCACTGGCGCCGCAACACGTCCAGTCTTCAAGTTCAATGAGTTCTGCTCCAAGTTCCTGCATAAAAGCCTTGGTGGAGGCGTTGTATTCTAAAGCTGTTCCCTCGAGAGAACAGCCTGGGTAATATAGGTATTTCATATATACTCTCTTCAATCTTAAACTGAATAAAACAGAAAGGTTTAAAGTGATCTAAAGTTTGAAGTGACCTAAAGCCCGCCCTGGTGCTAATCGTTTATATATTGATTTGACTGATGCACCATTACAAACATGACCTTTTGAGTATAGAGTATTGGTGATCGGTCTGGGCCAGGGTTAAGGAGTCGTTACGCTCCGGCTTTTGTAAAAAATGGCAGTATTCCTTACCTTTAGTCACTTTAGATCACTTTAGTCACTTCACACTTATTAATAGAATTTTTTGTGGCAAAAAGCACATAAATTACAATTAAAGAACTAAATTTCTATTTTTCTTCCTTTTTTTCTAACTCTTCCACCTTACGAAAGATCGCTTTTAACGCACCGTTCCCTTTTGAAGGGATCTCGAAAGAAACCTTTCCTTTGCCCATGAGTTTTATCCCCAAGGGGGCAAACTGAAGGGCCAGAAAGGGGTTTTTCATGGAAATACAATAGAGGGTCATCAATTCCATCTCCCTGACCCGGCCATGACGGTATACGCTCTCCATAAAACTTTTATAAAAACGGATGCTCTTCTTATAGGGCGCCAGATTCTCCTTTGCAGCGATCTGCTTGAGTGAACTCATCGCCTCGGTAAGCGGAAGACCCCGTGGGCATCGCAGGGTACAGTAATAGCAGACAGAACATAGGGAGAAGGTCTTGGAATGAAAAATGGTTTCTTTTTCTCCTCTAAGGACATTGTACCATAGCTGACGGGGCGTAAGATCCATGGCAAAGGCATTGGGACAAGAACCCGTACACGTGCCGCACTGGATGCAGGTGCTTACCATATCCCGGACAGGTGCCACGAGTTCTAATTTTTCCAAAGGGTTCATGTGCGCACCATTTTTAATTGACGATTGACGATTGAAAATTTTTTATTGAGTATTGTCCATCGACTATTTCAATTTTAACCGTGTAATTTATTAATAAATTAAGAAAGAAGCAGTAGTTATTTTTATTAAGATTGACCAGTTAGTCGCTAACTAGTGCCTGAACGAAAACTGTCTTTTTCGCCAATATCTGCGTCAGACTCAAATTTTAATCCTCGAAATACTACCTGTATTACTGTGGTTAAAATTCTCGCCTTCCTTGATCTTAACAAAAAATCCTAGTTTTCGTTCGGGCACTAACTAATTGATCAAATATTCAATCGTCAATCCAAAGCCGTTTATTCAAACGCAAAATCAATGACATCGAGCATTTGCCGGTCTGAATACCCAACAAGTACTGCCGCGCTGTTGGGACACACCGTGGCGCATGATCCACACCCCTGGCACATGAAGGTACGGGCGCCATAGGGGCAGGCGTCGATGCACTGCTCACATAAACTGCAAAGGCTGTGATGGACCTCCGCCACGACTTTCCCGGAAGGCATCTGCTTGTGGCAAAGAATTCTTAAGGCACGCTGGGACGCAGCCCTGGCAGTGGCTATGGATTCCGCAATGTTGCGGGGAGAATGAGCCAGGCCACAGGCAAAAACACCTTCCTTGATCGAATCCACAGGTCTCCATTTCGACTCTGCCTCCTGGAAGAAACCGTCCTGATCAACGGTCACGCCAAAGGCTTCTGCCAGGTCCTTGGGAAGTGTGGGAACAATGCCGGTGGCAAGGACAACAAGATCAGCATCTATCCGGATCTTTTGCCCGATAATCGGTTCAAGAGCGGTTATCTGAACAGATCCGTCGGTGACCGTCACCCGGGGTTTTTCAGCCACATCATACGGGATAAAGATTACACCCGTCTTGCGGGCTTGAGTGTAATAGGACTCGACAAATCCATAGGCCATAATATCCCGATAAAAAATGTAGATGTCAATATCAGGATTTTGCCCCTTGAGACATAGAGCATCTTTTAAAGATGTATTACAGCATATTCGGCTGCAGTAATTCCTCGGCTCCTCTCTGGAATCCACACACTGAATCATGACCACGGATTTGAGTTGGCTCGGATCGAGAGTATTGTTATTTATTTTTTGCTCCAGCTCTTTTTGGGTGATGATTGCTTCGCTGTTGCCGTAGTTATATGAGGTGGTTGTCGCTTCCATTCCTCCGGTGGCAAGAATGGTTACCCCATGTTCCAAGGTTTCCGTTCCTTTTGCGTTGTCCTCAATCGTGGTATAGAAACACCCCACCTGACCATAGGAAGCGAGTACCCGGCTTCGGGTGTGAACCCGGATCAAGGGATGTTTTTCCAGAGTATGCCGAGTTTTCTCCAAAATAATCTCTGTTATGTTTCCTTCCAGGTCTCGCTCCAACCAGTTAAGATTACCCCCCAAGGTCTCCTTTTTTTCCACCAGATCTACTTGAAAGCCGTGATCTGCGATGGCAAGGGCGGCGGTCATTCCGGCGATTCCCCCGCCTACCACCAGAGCCTGCTGAAAAATCTTCACCCTGGGTGCAGGCGCAGGGTCAGCCCATTTAAGTCTGGCAAGGCCCATTCCCAAGATAGACGAAAGCTCATTGATGATCGCTGTTATTTCATCTGCTGACGGGGTGTCATCTTTGAGTTTTGACAGTTGATCCATGAGCCTTAGATTGACCACATGAATGAGGCCGGGCACCAACCCCACACGTTGTCCCAGTTCCATGGTTTTTCGAGAATACACATAGGGAATGCAGGCCCCGATCAGAACCCGGTTGGGTTTGTATTTTTCCACCAATTCAACAAGGTTCTCCCAGCCCGCAGCGGTACAGGTCTGTTCAAGAAACAAAACCTGGTCCACAGACGGGTTGGTCTCAAGGCGCCGGACAAGTTGCTGCGAATCGAAAAGCTTGGAAAGGGTGTCGCCGCAGGTACAGACAATTACCATGACTCTGGGCGGTTCCTGGGAAATGTCGAGAAAAGGCTCATTGGATTTAGGTTCTAGAGCAAGGCTGCCACCGGTGTTATGAATCACAAGAGATGCAGCCAAAGCAGCAGCAGAAGCCTGGATTACAGAATCATTGATGTCCTTGAGACCTGAAAAAGAACCTCCCAACAGGACTCCTTCCTTACTTGTCAGGGCCTCTGAAAAAGGTTCGGCCTGACAGAATCCCCACTGATTGAGAGAAATTCCAACCATTTCGGCCAATTCAGCCGTACCCGGTGCCGGCCTTTGGCCCACGGAGAGGACCACCATATCAAAGCGCTCTTCCTTGCGGATGCCGGTATAATCAACATGACCGACAATAAGATCGCCGCTGGATTCATCCTGGATTAAGGAATGAACACGCCCCCTTTCAAATCGAACCCCGTGCTGGGTTTCCGCCTGGGATCGATAGCGCTGGAACGACTTTCCAAACGTGCGCATATCCATGTAAAAAATGGCCGCTTCCAGGTCCTCTTCAGCTTTTTCCTTGGCCACCAGGGCTTCCTTAATGGCATGCATGCAGCAGACGAAGGAGCAAAAATCGGCGTCGATCTGAATGTCTCTGGATCCCACACACTGAAACCAGGCCACCTTGCGAAGGGGTTTGCCGTCGGAAGGTCGCGCCAGGTGACCCTGTTGCATGGCGGCACTGCTTAAAATTCTTTCAAAATCAAGACTCGTTACCACATTCGGATAAACCCCATACCCGAAAGTGTTCTCGCCTTCGGAAGGATCGAAATAGGCCGTACCTCCACAAAGGACCAGAGCTCCGACTTCAATGGGGGGTTCACTGGCGGTTTCATGTTCCTGGTATTTCTGAAAAACCATTTGAATAAGATTATCCGGCTCAAATGGTTTTATAAGATAGTCGGATGCCCCTATCTTCATGGCTTCCACAGCAGTTTCTACCGTGGCATAGGCGGTCATCATAATTACGGTAAGATCGGGAAAATTCTCTTTGGCTTTTTGAAGGAGTTCAACACCGTCCATTCCCGGCATTTTAATGTCCGTGAGCAGAAGTTGATAGGTTTGTTTTGACAAAAGTTCCAGGGCTTCCGGTCCGGATGCGGCCATATTCACGGAAAACCCTTCATCTTCAAGCCACTCCTTGATCGAATCGCGAACGATCAATTCGTCGTCCACCACCAGGATACGAAAGTCTCTGTGTATGTGCTCTGAAACCTTGATGGCGTCCGTGGGACAAACCGCTTCACAGTCCCCACACCGGGTACAGACGTCCATATCTATTACATAGGGATTGGGAATCGCATGGGGAACCGGAAGGTAGATCGCCTTTCGAGTGGTCATGCCGGCGTGGAAAGAATCCGGAACTTCCACCGGGCAGACTTTCACACACTCACCGCATCCCACACACAGAACAGGATCAACAAGTCTCGGCTTCTGACGCAGCGTCACCTGAAAATGGCCCGGTTCGCCTTCCACAGAGGCAAGTTCTGTGGAAAGGCGGATTTCGATGTTTTCGTGGAAAAGTCCTTTGCGAAGACAATACTGGGAGGAGGTATCTCGATCCACCAGAGGAAGCATTTTGCACATGCCGCAGCGATTGGTGGGAAACTGATAATCGAGTTGGCTCAGAATTCCTCCAATGTGAGGTAAACGGTCGATGAGGATGACCCCATAGCCGAATTCCGCCAGATCTAGGGCAGCCCGAATACCGCTGATTCCCGATCCCACCACCAGTGCTTTGCCGATTTTTTTATTCATAAAAAAACTATCCTTAACCTACTTTCCGATTCCGACAACATCACTGAGTTCATCCTCCCGGAATACCGACAGAGGAGGATCATCCTCAATACTTTTCCCGGGTTCGTACTCGAACCCTTTTTGTGTGCGAAATGAAACGGTTCGAAACAACTCCATCACCGGAATATTGTTGGGGCAGGCATTGGAACACTGTCCGCACCCGATACATGCGGTACTCATGTGTGCCAGTCGGGTAATATGATAAAACACGGTATCGGTGGGCATCTTGATGACACCCTTTCGATTGGCCCATCGAAGGTACTGTATCGGTTCATGGTTAAAAACATCTGTGACAAAGACACATTCCTTACAATAGCAAACCGGACAGGCCACCCTGCAGTTGTAACAGTTTATGCAGTTGGCGAGATAGATGTTCAGCTTCTCCACGCTGTTGGTGACCGCAGTCGTTTCTTCAAACATGTTATCACGATAAGCCGTTCTTTCAGCGATCAGCGATTCAACAACCGTAGCGCGTTCCGGTGGTTCCTCTGCATGAGAAAGATTAAGGTTTCTATAGAGATCCTCTCCTTTTGAAGTCCGGGCCTGGATCAAAAGGTTGTTGTTGGTATCCATCCCGAAAAGTCCGATTAAAATGTCCGCACCATTGGGGACAGGGTGCTCGCATGCTTTGCAGGCCGGATTCAAGTCAACCCCTTGCTCGGACATTTTTTTTCCGGATAAGACATTCCGGTAAAATCTTGAAGTGAATTCTGCTTCTTGTCCTCCGACAATTTGAGTATAATCGACATTCTTGTATGTTCCCATGCAGTCGATTCCCACCAGCACCACTTCTTCAATCCGGCCTTGCTTGAGCTTCACCAATTCGATAAATGCGCGTATTTCACAGGGACGCAATACAACCGCCACTCTTTGTCCCATGGGTTTACGAGTGAGCCGGGAAACAATTTTGGCTGCATTTATGGGAAATGCCGGTGCCAGAGGATCGGCACCATTAAGTTGTTCGGGATCGGTCACAAGCGTCGGCATCACTGCATTCTTCATGGGGAGGTGTTGTGGAACCAGAATTGCACTGATATCATCCAACCGGAGGATGGATCGAAAAAACTCTCGCAGAGTTGCCAAAAGGTCTCCGTCTTTTACTTTGATCTTCGCTGTTTTCACCTTAAAATCTCTCCGAAATAGGGTATGGTTACTGAGTATCTACTACTGGATATTAAAATTATAATACCATCTTTGATTTGGCCTCGTTGGGTCCCAGTCTCTTAATTTGTGTTACCATTTTACGAATGGTCTCGGCAAACTGGATTCCGTCGCTGGCGCCAATCCAGGTCAACCGGAGCCGTTCATCGTCAAAGCCGAATTGGGGAAGGATCTCTTTGAGAAGCTTGATCCGTCTTCGCGCTTTGTAATTTCCGTTGATGTAATGGCAATCTCCGGGGTGACATCCACTGACAAGGACCGCATCTGCCCCCTCAAGAAAGGCCTTTATCACATATTTGGGGTCAACCATGCCGGTGCACATAACCCGGATCAATCTCACGTTGGCAGGATACCCCAATCTTGAAGTTCCGGCCAGATCTGCGGCGGTATATGTACACCAGTTACATACAAAAGCGATGATTGTCGGTTCAAAGTCAGCCATGATCCCCCTCCCATTTTACATTCCCACTGAATTCAGTGAATCAATGATTCCTTCGAGTTCTGCAAAAATCTGTTTTTCATTGAAATGTTTGACCTGTGCAGCACCGCTGGGACAAAATCCCGCACAACTCCCACATCCTTTGCAAAGGGCTTCATTTACCATGGAGATGCCCGTACGCACGTTATATTCTATGGCGGAATACGGACAGAGCTCAATGCAGGTTTGGCATCCCGCGCACACGTCCGGATCGATCCATGATATGATCGGAGCAATCTGCACCTTTCCCAGAGTAGCTAATGCCAGGGCTTTGACAGCTGCGCCGGATGCCTGGCAAACCGAATCCGGAATATCTTTAGGACCCTGACAGACCCCGGCCAGAAACACCCCGTCCGTAGCAGTATTCAGAGGACCCAGTTTGGGGTGTTCTTCCAGAAAAAAACCGTCCGCACCCTGGTTGACACCAAAAATTCTGCCAACCTCTTGAGCATCGCTACGGGCCTGAATCGCATTACAGAGGATCACCATATCCACGGGAACCCGTATCCTTCGTCCCAAAAGGGTGTCTTCCGCAATGGCAATGAGTTTGCCTTGCTCTTGCGGTTTGATCGCCTGATCGGTAATCTCCGCCACCTTGCCCCTGATGAAATTGGTTCCTTCTTTCTGACACCTTTCGTAAAACTCTTCGTACCCTTTGCCAAAGCACCGCATGTCAATGTAAAAATTAAAAATTTGAGCATCGTGGCCTACTTTTTCATGGATGAGATGGGCATACTTGAGGGCGTACATACAGCAAACCCGGGAGCAGTATTTATGATAATTCACATCCCGGCTGCCAATGCAGTGAAGAATGGCCACGCTTTTCGGAATTTGGGTGAACTCCCCGGTTTTGTCTCTGATAAGGATCTCGCCGCCGGTGGGTCCCGTAGCATTGCTGAGACGCTCGAACTCAAGGGCGGTAAAAACATTTGGGTATTTGCCGTAGCCAAACTGCTTCATGGGCGTGGGATCCATGGCGTCGTATCCTGTGGCGATGATAATGCTCCCAACCTTTACCTCTAATTCTTCTTCTTTCATAGTATGGTCTATGGCGTTTGCCTCACAAACCCGAACGCATTCCATACATTCACAGCACAGACCGCAATTCAGGCAACGCCGGGCTTCTCGTTGTGCCTCGCTTTCTGAAAAACCAAGGTCCACTTCGTCAAAGGAAATTGCACTGATCTTTGGGTCCAGGTGCTGTGGATGTGCCCGGGATTTCCGGTAAAGCCCATCCGGAATTTCCTGCCAATCTCGGCCCGGTTGTTCCCGGACCTGAAGCTGTTTTGCATAAAGGTCCAGATCTTGGCCATTGATATAGCGATGCATTGCTTCGACGGCCTTGTGACCGGCGGCCACCGCCTCTATTACCGTCGCCGGACCCGTGACCGTATCGCCTCCGGCAAACACGTCGGGAATGTTTGTTTGCATGGTTTGGGGGTTTACCTTCAAAGTGTTTCGCGGAGACCATTTAAGATCCGGCTCCCGGTTGGCCCAGGGTGCATGGATTTTCTGACCAATGGCCGGAATCACCGCATCACAGGGGATTACGAATTCGGAGCCGGCCACCGGCACCGGGCGACGGCGTCCGCTGGCATCCGGCGGCCCCAGTTCGGTTTGGATGCATTCAAAGCCGTGGACTTTTCCTTGTTTTTCAAGAATCTTGACCGGAGCGGTGAGAAACGAAAAGCGAATTTCTTCCTTTTTAGCGCCTTCAACCTCTTCAGCATAGGCCGGCATTTCGTGCTCCGAGCGACGATAGACCACAGTAATTTCCCGGGCGCCCAGGCGCTTTGCAACCCGTGCCGCATCAATGGCCACGTTCCCGCCGCCGATGACGACAACTTGTCTGCCGGGGCATGTTTTATCCCCCAAATTTGCTTGTCTTAAAAAACGAACCGCATCCATAACGCCCCGGGTTTCCTGCTCACCGGGAATGTGCAACTCCAGGGAATCATGAGCGCCAATTCCGAGAAACACAGCGGAGAACCCCTGTTCTTTCAAATCGTTGAGTGTAAAATCAGACCCGAACCGGACTCCGGTTTGCGTCTTGACACCCAGGCGAAGAATATAGTCGATCTCCTGATCAAGAACGTTTTGAGGCAGCCGAAAATCCGGAATTCCCACCCGGAGCATCCCGCCCAAGACGTCAAGGGCCTCAAAAATGGTTACCTGATAGCCCTTTAACCGAAGGTAGTATGCTACGGTAAGACCGGAAGGCCCTGACCCGACCACTGCCACTTTTTCCGAACGTTCCTGGATTTCCGGTGGTTCGAGTTCTTTCAGGTTTGCATGATCGGCGGCAAAGCGCTTCAAATTCCTGATGGCAATGGCCTCATCCATCTCCAACCTTCGGCACTGAGATTCACAAGGATGCGGACAGACTCGTCCAAGCACTCCCGGCAGCGGCAATCGCTCCATAATTAGCCGGATAGCTTCCCGGTACTTGCCCTGGCTGATGAGCTGGACATAGCCTTGGACATTGATGCCCGCCGGACAAGCGATCATACAAGGGGCCCGATCTTTTTTATCTATACAAAAGGTAATGGGTACGGCCTGTGGAAATGCTCTGTAAATGGCCGCGCGATGGCCCAGCCCCTCATCCCATTCACTCGGGACCGACACCGGACAGACATTCGCACATTCACCACATCCCGTACAAATCCCCTCCTTCACATAACGCGGCTTACGACGGATCCTCACCGTGTAGCTGCCAATGAATCCCGACACTTCCGTTACTTCGCTGTATGAGATCAACTCGATGTTTGGGTTCTGGGCCACTTCAACCATCTTTGGGGTTCCAATACAGGCGGCACAGTCGAGCGTGGGAAAGGTCTTATCGAATTGAAGCATATGCCCGCCAATGGTAGTGGATTTTTCCACCAGATATACTTTATGCCCGGCATTGCCGATATCTAACGCGGCTTGCATGCCTGAAATACCGGCACCCACGACCATGATATCAGGATGTACGACGGCCTCACGATCATAAAGGCTTTCATGGTAATTGACCCGGTTGATCGCCGCCGCCGCCAGGGTTTTCGCTTTCCGGGTGGCTTCATCTTTGTCCTCGGTGACCCAGGAAACTTGTTCGCGAACAGAGGCCATCTGGAAAAAATAAGGATTGAGACCGGCCCGCCGGCAAGCCCCTTGAAAGGTCTTTTCATGGAGTCTGGGTGAGCAAGAGGCTACGACCACCCGGTTAAGGTCAAGTTCCTTAATGTCTTTTTCGATCATCTCCTGGCCCGGGTCCGAACACATAAACTTGTAATCCCGGGCGATCACCACATTTTTCAGCGTTCGGGCAAAGGCCGCCACTTCCTCAACTCGAACCTTGCCGGCGATATTGATCCCGCAATGGCAGACATAAAAACCTAACCTGATGGACATGACCGCTCCCTTTGTTAGGAAATATAGAAAAGAAAATATTGACGGTCTCGTAAAAAGTCCAACTTCTGCGTTGTGCCGCATTTCGAAATCATTCAACGTACGACAAGTACGCCTCATGATTGCAAAATTTGCACGCCTTGAATTTGAACTTTAGACGATGTTTAATTTTAAAACCAATAGCCGACTGGTGTTTATGACGAACTATCTGATTTGGGCAAAAATTTAAAATAGTTTTTCAAACTATAAAAAGATATAAAAAAAATCAACACATTTTACCGGGCGGGATAATGAAGATGGTTGAATAACGGTGTGACAGACTTTCTTATTTAGGGTTCCATCGATGTTTACCATGTCAATAAAAGTCGTTTATTATATCTTCCAGTTCTTTTATGGAAATCTGATCCACAAAAGACTTGCCCATATCTTCGAGAAACACAAAATATATCCGGTCTCCTTTGCGCTTTTTATCCTTTTGCAACGCATCAAACACTGTTTTTTTGTCTGCCGGAAGACGGGTAGGAAGTTTTAGATCGCGGAGCAAACTTTTGATCCTTTGGGCATTTTTGGCTTGCAAATGTCCTTTTTTAACGGAAAGCTCCGAAGCCATAACCATACCGGCACTGACCGCCTCCCCGTGGCGGACACCGGATGTTTTTTCAATAGCATGGCCAAATGTATGCCCGAAATTGAGCTTGCGGCGTTCTCCTTTTTCTTTTTCATCCCTGTTTACAATGGCTGACTTGATGACAACAGAATCATAAACAAGTCTTTCTATGACTGCGGAGTCAAGTGCTAACGCTTTTTGATACTGTTCTTCAAGGTACTCAAACAGATCCCCATCTGCTATGGCCGCATGTTTGACAATCTCCGCCAGTCCGCATAAAATTTCTTTTTCAGGCAAGGTGCTTAGAAGATTAAGATCGCAGATAACAAATTCGGGCTGGCTGAAAACCCCGATCATATTTTTATACCCCTGGAAATTGACACCGTTTTTCCCCCCCACACTGGCATCCACCTGTGAAAGCAGGGTGGTGGAAACAAAACCGAATTTCACGCCGCGCAGAAAGGTTGATGCGACAAACCCGGTAATATCACAGACAATGCCTCCGCCTATTCCCACGATAACGGTTGAACGATCAACCCCGAATTCTACAAGTTTCCCGTAAATATTGCGGACCGTATCGAGGGTTTTTATCTTCTCGCCGGTTTGGATGGTTATGACGGGATGCGGCGGAAACTTATTTTGATAAAAACGTTTTACATTAACATCCGTGATAATAATAACATTTTCCGAAGGGATGTAGTTACCCAAATTCTGCAATTTTTCGCCGACCCTTATGGTTGAACCTGTTGTGCTTCCCTGAATTTCAAGGGTTTTCATTATATGCCCTCGCTTTTTTAGTATTTTTTATTTATTCATTTTGACAAAAACATGGAGAAACCGCAACAATAAATCAACAGAGCACTTGGTCTAATATATAGAATGCGTTAGTAAGGGTTTTCGGTTCAAAGGTTAAGGTGTTGATTTTAACAGGGCAAACGTACTTGAATCCCAATACAGGGAGAACGCTCCACGACGGCGTATTTCTCTTTCCAACCGACTGAAACTTGTGCTTAAGCACCCGTAAGCCCGAGCCGAGCCGGGGTTATTAAGAAAAATTTGTCTCTAAATTATTCCATTGATTTTTTTGTCATAATTTCATTTGACTCGGGCTAACGCGTGCTAAAGCCCTTCAAACAGTCAGTCGGTATCCAAGAGAAACACGCCGTCGCTACGCTACGCCGAAATTAAATGTGGTTACTCTGTGAATTTTAAAAACAGTTCTTGACAGCCGTAAAACAATTGAGTAATAAATTATAAAAATACTGATCATTAGGAATATAATTAATGGCACGACGTTATCGCAACAGTTTTACATACGATTTTGGACGTTTCTTTTTTAGTTTTAGGAACGTCCGTCCGGTTGCGTAACGACTAAAGTTACAACGCCCCGGATGGACCGAGCCGGTCTGTCCGGGGTTTATTTTTTTAAAGCCCCGGGAAATAGAATCTCGGGGCTTTTTTTTTGGAATTCATTTAAATCAAAGGAGGGTTACCATGATTCTGGTACTGGAAAAAGGGATCACACAGGATCAAAAAAGCAATATCCGGAGCATACTGTTCGGCGAGGGCTATATTGTTCGTGAAATGTCTGAAGCCGGACAGAATATACTGGGGGCTGTGGGCAAGGGGGGTAAAGACACCGATTTTTTCGAACAGCTTCCCGGCATCGCCAAAGTAATCCCGATATCCACATCGTTTAAACTGGTAAGCAGACAGTTGCATACCGAAGATACCCTTGTTCAGGTGGGGAATGTGGTTGTGGGTGGAGAACGCATTACAATTATCGCCGGGCCTTGTGCGGTTGAAAGCAGAAACCAGGCCCTGACCATTGCCAGGGAGGTAAAAAGATACGGGGCGGTCCTGTTTCGCGGCGGCGCCTTCAAACCCAGAACGTCCCCTTATTCCTTCCAGGGGTTGCAGGAAGAAGGGTTAAAGATACTGGCCGAAGTCCGGGAAGTTACCGGTCTGGGTGTTGTCACCGAAATAACGTCGATCGCACAGGCGGACATGATGATGAAGTATGTAGATGTCGTGCAGGTCGGGGCACGCAACATGCAGAATTTTGAACTGTTAAAGTGCGTGGGTCGTATCGGAAAACCCGTGGTTCTAAAGAGAGGACTTTCGTCCACCATTGAGGAATGGCTGATGTCCGCCGAATATATCCTTTCGGAGGGAAATGAAAACGTTATTTTATGTGAACGCGGCATTCGCACCTTTGAACCCTATACCCGTAACACCCTTGATCTTTCTGCAATTCCTGTGCTCAAAACTCTGACGCATTTGCCGGTAATCATCGATCCCAGCCACGCAACCGGTATCCGTGAAAAAGTCAGTCCCATGTCACGGGCCGCAATTGCTGCAGGTGCAGACGGATTGATGATAGAGGTGCATCATGACCCGGACCGGGCGCTTTCCGACGGCCCCCAAAGTCTTTACCCAAAACAGTTCGGCCAATTAATGCGAGACCTTTATGTGATCGCACCGGTTGTGGGCAAACAGCTTGATTTTGACTATCTGGATAAGGCTAAAGCCGTTGACCATTTAACGAAAACCAATGGGACAGGAACGCAGAGAGCCGCTTTTTTGGGTGAAATGGGAACGTTCAGCCATAAGGCCTGTACGCAGTATTTTGGGGCCCAGGTTACCGCCGTGCCTGCACCTTCATTCAGATCGATATTTGAAGCCGTTAAGAACGGCGAGGTTGATTTTGGTGTGGTGCCTTTGGAGAATTCCCTCATGGGCAGCATCCATGAAAACTACGATCTTCTACTGGAATATGATTTGAGGATTGTGGGCGAAATCACACTGCGTATCATACACTACCTGATCGGCCATCCTGGAGCCGGTACGGATACCATCAAACGGGTTTTTTCTCTCCCCATGGTTTTTCAGCAATGCCGACAGTTTCTCGATCGCCATGAAAACTGGGACCTGGTTCCCGACAAGGACACTGCCGGCGCTGTCAGGAAGATCAGCCA
>JAFDEW010000455.1 GCA_019310125.1 Deltaproteobacteria bacterium
AAGAGGATGAGTTCTCTTTTCTCCTCTTTTCCAAACCCTCCCACAACGAAGTGGAAAAAATACTTGGTTCACAGCCTTCCTTGACCCTTATTGACGAATATTATATGACGTACGACCAATGGCAGGGAGGAAAGATTGCTCCTTTTAAAATCGGCAGGTTTCACATAGCACCACCCTGGCATAAACCAACAATTAAATTTAATTCATGCATTAAAGAACTTCCAATCATTCTCGATCCGGGTGTTGTATTCGGTACCGGTACCCATAGCACGACACAGGACTGCCTTAAAGCCCTTGAGTTTGTATTCAGCCGGGAAAAAATAGAGTCAGTTCTCGATCTCGGAACAGGAACCGGGCTCCTCGCCCTGGCCGCATCCCGACTCGGCTGTAAAAACATACTTGCAGTCGAACTTAATTTTTTAGCTGCAAGTACTGCATTGAGAAATGTACGCCTGAACCGGTTAGAAAACACGGTTCTGGTTGTTCAGGCCAAGGCCGAGGATTTTATTGACTCACCTTCAGATCTTGTGATAGCAAACATACACTACGATGTGATGCAACATCTGGTAAATTCCAGGAGTTTTCTTAAAAAAAAGTGGTTTATTCTGTCCGGCCTGTTGCGAAGTCAGGCAAGGGATTTGCTTTATGAATTATCTCAGAACCGAGTCCGAATCGTAAAAAAATGGGAACGTGACGGTATCTGGCATACTTTTTTGGGGGAGACATATTGAAATCCTCATTTTATTTGTTTAGGTTGAGAGACCTTTGAAAAATGTCCAATTTTGTTCAAGGCCAAGGAAGGCGAAAATTTTAACCACAGGAATACATCGAGTATTTTGAGGATTAAAATTTGAGCCTGACGCCGGAATTGGGCAAAAGGGGGCGTTTTGCAAAGGTCTCGTGGAAGGATAATAATGTATATCAAGTGCTGGGGATCAAGAGGCTCCATTCCTGTTTCAGGGACAGATTATATCAAATACGGCGGTGATACAACCTGCATTGAAATCAGAACCAAAAGTGACGATATCATAATCGTCGATGCGGGAACCGGAATACGTAGGCTCGGCAACAAATTAATCGACGAAAATTGTTACAAATACAATGTTCTCTTTACCCATGCCCACTGGGATCATGTAATGGGATTCCCCTTTTTCAAACCGCTATATATTAAAAATGCCGAATTCCGAATGTACAGATGCCCTTTTCACAGTAAATTCGTGGAAACCATCCTTTCCAAAATTATGACCCCGCCTAATTTTCCTGTCAGATATTCAGAGATAAAAGCGAAAATGGAATACCTGGGTGCATTTACCACGAAGTTTGAAATAGGCTCTGTAACCGTAACACCCATTCAGATCAATCACCCCGACAACGGCAGCGGATACAAATTTACCGAAGATGGTAAATCTTTTGTTTTTCTGACAGACAATGAACTCGGTTTTGTACATCCAGGGGGTCTTTCGTATAAAGATTATCTCGAATTTTCTTCAGGTGCCGACCTCCTTATTCATGATGCCGAGTACATCCCTGAAGAGTATCCCTCCAAAATAGAATGGGGACATTCGGTATATACGGAAGCACTGAACCTTGCTCTTGAAGCAGATGTCAAACAGTTGGGATTGTTCCATTTAAACCAGGAACGTACTGATCGGCAGATGGATAAAATTGTCGAAGCCTGCAGACAAATGATCGCCGATAAAGGTAATAAACTTGAATGTTTCGGCGTGGGATGCGATATGACGTTTACTTTATAACTCGAATTCTGGAGAAGTATGTTACGGGCAGACCTTTACGAAAAAAGCATTCAGATAGACACCTATGTTTCTTCAAGTGATTGCAGGGCCTGCGGGTTTCACAGTCGAGAAGAGTTTATGAACAAACTCCGTTCCGGACAACTCAAACCCTCACATTGCAAAATGGCAAAGAATCGTTTTCTTTCACTGCTCTGGGCAGCAAAGCCCGATGAGATCCTGCCCGAAGTAGAGGTTTTGCAGCTCCCGAATCCTGGCCCCGCCGGGCTCTTTCCCATCAACCAGCCGGAAAAGAATTCACCGATTCTGGTGACGGGCAATTCAAAACTCACCGGTGAGGTTCTCACTGCGGTACTCTCCACGACCGTGAGTCCGTTCTGGTACATGGTTGTGGACACGGATGGTCATACTGTGGACATGGCCATGGTCTATGAGGCTCTCACGGCCGAACGGGTTATGCAGATACTTGCCAGAGAAAAAGCGGATCAAATCGCTCCGGAATCAACCCTTTTCCTGCCGGGCTTCGCGGCAACTATACGTGACAATCTGGCTGA
>JAFDEW010000456.1 GCA_019310125.1 Deltaproteobacteria bacterium
ATTAAATTGAGCGCCAGTGAGATTCTTCCTCTTGGCAATGCATTAATAGATTCCCATGACAGGGCCATAGAAAAGACAGGTAGATTCGATATAGAAAAGTATCAAGAAACGTTAATAAAACTACATAATGCTGTCTCGGCAACAAGAAAATCTGCGGTTGCGCTGGCAGATATTAAAATAAGATTACAAGACAATATAAGACTGACGGTCATGGCAAACGCAAAGCGTTTACAATTTAATATTCTAATTGTGATTATAGGTGGTGTTGTTTTCGCTTCGTTTATTGGATACTTACTATTTAAGATGGTAAATAATCTCAAAAAAGAGGTGTCTATCCGCAGGCAGGCCGAAAAGACGCTGCAAGAGAGTGAAAAGAAGTACAGATTGTTAGTAAACACTATCCCAAGTATTGTTTACAAAGGATATAAAGACTGGTCTGTTGATTTTTTTGATGAAAAAATTAAATCACCAACCGGCTATGATGTTGATGAATTTAATTCCAGGAGAATGAAATGGATCGATATTATTGTTGAGGAAGATATTGAAGCTGCAAGGAAAATCTTTATCCAGGCCTTAAAAACAGATAAATCATACGTTAGGGAATACAGGATCATATCCAAGACCGGAGACATCCATTGGATACAAGAAATGGGGCAAATAGTCTGTGATAACAAAGGAGATATTGAATATGTGAATGGAATCTTTTTTGATATCAGCGATCGCAAGCAAATGCAAGAAGAACTCCTGAAAGCCAAAAAACTTGAAACCGTTGGTATCCTTGCCGGCGGTATTGCCCATGATTTTAACAATTTATTAACCATAATCATAGGTAATATTGAACTGGCAGAAGATGACATAAAACCTGAAGTTGGCGTTTCTGAATGTTTGGAAGAAGCAGAAAAAGCGTGCATTCAGGCCAAAGCACTGACCACACAGCTGATCACATTCTCAAAGGGGGGAGCGCCGGTTAAGGAAATCGGCTCAATTAGAGACATACTTACAACAACAATAAATTCTATTATAGCCAATTCAAATGTAACATGCGATTTTCTCATTTCGAATGATCTTTGGCGGGTTGAATTTGACCAGGCTCAGATGAGACATGCCATCAAGAATCTGATTGTTAACGCCGTTGAATCCATGCCTGATGGAGGACTAATTAAAGTCAGGGCTGAAAATTGTATTTTTAGCTCGGAAATCGCGGATAAGGTTTTATTTGTTTCAGAAGGCAACTACGTAAGAATATCCATTCAGGATCGCGGAGTTGGTATCCCTGAAAAACATCTGTCGAAGATATTTGATCCTTATTTTTCTACCAAGGACATGGGAACACAGAAAGGAATGGGATTGGGGCTTTCAACCGCTTATTCCATTATCAACAGACATAACGGCAGCATAAACGTGGAGTCCCAGGTTGGTGTTGGAACCACTTTTACATTATTTCTTCCGGCAGGCAAAAAAGACATCCGTGAGTTACCCCTCTTAGAGAGACACAAACCGGAAAAAACTAAAATCCGTACCCGGAGAATTCTATTAATGGACGATGAAGAAGGTATCCGGAAGCTCTCGGAACAAAGACTGAATCAATTGGGTTATGAAGCTGAATTAGCCAAAGACGGTTCCCAGGCCGTTGAACTGTATAAAAAAGCGATGGATTCCGGTCGGCCATTTGATGCGGTGATCCTGGATTTGACTGTAAAACGAGGAATGGGAGGAAAAGATGCTGTCAAAGCATTGCTGAAAATAGATCCTCAGGTCAACGCCATTGTCTCAAGCGGTTATTCGAATGATCCTGTAATGACTGATTTTAGGGCATATGGTTTTACAGGAAGCCTTATCAAGCCGAATAAAAAAGAAGACCTGATTGAGGCGTTAAAAAAGATTATAAAAAAATAAGCGTATTCCGCGACGTCGTATGTTGCGCTTTGAGAACAAACGCTGTCCAAAAAATCAAATCCCGGAGGGTTATTTCATTATACCGTATTTTTTGAAATTGGTTTTTATATACCCCCAATGCAATATTAAATGAACACATATGATTATGATGAACAGCAATGCCGTCCATTCGTGCACTTCCCGGAAAAAATGCCTCAAGGAAATCAACATACCCCCTTCTCCCCGATATCCATGGGGAAGTACCAGCCAGTTTAACAATCCCGTGACAGCTAATACGAAAAAAAGAATACAGGATATGATGTTAACAAACCAGAGCTTTACCGCTTTACTATTTGCCATTCGAATGCCTCCATAACATAGCATGGTACGTCAGTTTTTAGATCCCCAATTGGAACCATGGAATAA
>JAFDEW010000457.1 GCA_019310125.1 Deltaproteobacteria bacterium
GGTTGGAGGCAAAATATGAGTGACTATGTGTTTCCATTTGAAAAGCTTGAAGTATGGCAACTATCTGTTGATCTCGCGGAATTCGTTCTTGATCTCCTTGATAATTTTCCAAAAAACAGGTATTTTAGATTAGTTGGTCAAATGGAAGCTGCTGTCACATCACCAGCACAAAATACTGCCGAGGGAAAAGGCCGCCAGTATAAAAAAGAATTTATACAATTTCTTCACATTGCTCAAGGTTCCTTGTATGAAGTGGTTACGCTCAACGAAATTTTTCGAAGAAAAAAACTTTTTTCAGATGAAGAGTCAACCGAAATCAGAAAACGATGTGAACAAATTGATCGAAAGCTAAATGGATTAATCAATTCACTAAAAGGAAATAAACGAAAATCTTCTACCGGAAAGTTGGAAGAATGAAGCTGTAAAAATTTGAGGTTTAAGGCTGTTAATTTTTTGCCTCCAACCTCCAACCTCCAACAATAATATGTTTATGTCAAAAAATATGCCTCACATACTGGTTGTCGATGATGAACTGAGCATGCGCGAGTTATTGGAAGTGTTGCTCGGCAGGGAAGGGTATAAGGTTTCATTTGCGGAAAATGGTCGCAATGCCGTATCAATGATAAAAAAAACATACTTTGATCTGTTGCTTTGCGACATCAGGCTCGGGGATATTACCGGCCTGGATGTGTTAAAGGCGGCAAAAGCCGAGAACCCGGATGCCTTGATCATTATGATTTCAGCCTATGCAACCACCGAGGCGGCCGTTGAAGCCATGAACCAAGGCGCTTATGATTTTGTACCCAAACCATTTGATAATGAAGAACTTAAACAGACCATAAAAAATGCCCTGGATCTTAAAACCATAGAGCATGAAAAAGAGATTCTGGATGATGAACTCAAGAGAACCATGCATTTTGGAAAGATTGTTGGAAACAGTCCCAGCATGAGGCATATCTATAACCTTGTTATACAGGTTGCCAAAACAAAAACAAGCATCCTTATCACCGGAGAAAGCGGAACCGGTAAAGAATTAATCGCCAAAGCCATCCATGAGCAAAGCCGCAGGAGTGAACAGCCGTTTGTGGTTTTAAACTGTGGCGGTATCCCTGAGACGTTAATGGAAAGCGAACTTTTTGGTCACAAAAAAGGGGCATTTACCGGTGCAACCCAGGATAAAAAGGGCCTTTTTGAGGTTGCGGATAAGGGAACGGTTTTTCTCGATGAGATCGGTGAACTCACCCCTCCTGTCCAGGTAAAGCTGTTGAGGG
Organism: Deltaproteobacteria bacterium; assembly: GCA_019310125.1. Taxonomy (GTDB): domain Bacteria; phylum Desulfobacterota; class Desulfobacteria; order Desulfobacterales; family UBA11574; genus S5133MH16. Next base: position 1,272 of record JAFDEW010000457.1, read on the forward strand.
CTGTTCAGGAACATGTATTTAAACCGGTTGGTGGCAATGAGGATATTTCGGTCGATATTCGGATTATATCCGCAACCAACAAGAGACTTGAAGATGAAGTTATTGCCGGAAATTTCCGGGAAGATCTTTTTTATCGTCTGAATGTCATTGAAATAAAGGTGCCCCCGCTTCGAGAAAGAAAGAGCGATCTCCGTCTCCTTGCCCAGCATTTTCTGGATAAATATTCGCAGGAAATGGGCAAGGAAATCACAAAAATGTCATCCTACGCCATAGATCTTTTAAACAAATATGATTTCCCCGGAAATGTTCGTGAGCTTGAAAACCTGCTGGAAAGAAGCGTGGCGCTTTCCACCACAAATATTATTCTCCCGGACAGTCTTGCCCTGTCTATTCATAAGAGAAGATGGATTGAAGGGATCAAAGACAGGCGTTTTGACCTGAACGAGGTAAAAAACGGGGTTTCCCTGGATGTCATTCTGGAAGAAATCGAAAAGGCGTACCTGGAAAAGGCCCTTGATTGCACCAAAGGGAAAAAACAGGAAGCCGCCGAACTGCTGGGTATAAGCTTCCGTACGTTTCGCTATCGACTGCAGAAACTGGCAATGGAAAAGTAAAGAATCCCGGCCCAGATGACCAGGCTTTGGTTATCTCCAGAAGGAATTTGCTTTATTGAAAGTTCATTGACTTATTGAAATTTCAAATAACAAATCCCAAAACATTCACCCTGTTAAATAATGCTTCGCATTAAATCTACGATTTATTTAACAGGGCAGGCAAATAACAATGACCGAAATTCAAAATCCCAAACAAAAAAAAACAATCGCTCACGCGGCGCAAGCACCTGCGCTGCGCGTTGAACAGGTTTTGAATTTGTGATTTGTAATTTTAGACACAAAACTCCAAGGCAGAGCCATGTATCTCTGACCTGGCCCAAAGGACCAGGTTTTTCAGGGCAAAATAAATGCAAGGACGATGATTGCTGCGAACACCATCCGGATCAATTCAGGAGGTAATGTCGAAAT
>JAFDEW010000458.1 GCA_019310125.1 Deltaproteobacteria bacterium
TGTAGAGCTTCTAACCCTGACCCAAGTGGAAGAGATAACCGGCGAAGCGGGCAATTTTCATGTAAACCTGCTGCAGAAACCCCGTTATATAGATATAGATAAATGTACCGCATGTGGAGAGTGTCAAAAGGTATGTCCCATAGAGGTTTCCAACCGGTTTGACGAGGGGCTGCAAAACCAAAAAGCGGCATTTCAACTTTATCCACAGGCAATGCCCAGTGCGTATACCATAGAAAAAAAAGGCGTTGCGCCATGTAAGGCGGCCTGCCCTGCCAATCCGAGTGTTCAGGGATGCCTGGCCCTGATAAACCATGGTAAATATAAAGAAGCATATGAGCTTTTCATGGAAGAGCATCCGTTTCCCGGAGTATGTGGACGGGTCTGCCACCACCCATGTGAAGAAATCTGTACAAGGTCAAAGGTGGATAAACCGGTTTCAATTCGGTCGATCCACAGGTTTCTTGCAGACTGGGCTAAAGAGAACAATATTTCTTTCAAGCCCGAGGTTAAACCAAAAAGAAAAGAAAAGGTGGCAGTGATCGGCAGCGGGCCGGCCGGACTTGCTTGTGCCTATTTTTTAGGGATTGAAGGTTACCGGGTTACCGTACTGGAAAAACATGAAGTCCTTGGCGGCATGCTGAGAATCGGTATCCCCGAATACAGGCTTCCCCGTGATATCATCGAATCAGAAATACAGGTGATTCGGGATCTGGGAGTCCGGTTTGAAACCGGAGTGGATATCGGAAATGATGTCACAATAGGGCAGCTCAGGGAGAAGGGGTACAAGGCATTTTTTATGGGCGTCGGAGCACAGGAATGTAAGGCGCTCGGAATTGATTGTGAGGATCTTGAGGGGGTTTATCCGGGTGTTGATTTTTTACGGGATGTGAATCTTGGCAAGGAGGTTTCCATGGGTGACCGGGTCGCAGTCATCGGTGGCGGCAATGTTGCCATGGATTCCGCAAGAACCGCCCTTCGCAACGGTTCATCAAAACCGTTTATCATATACCGGCGCAGTGAAGAGGAGATGCCGGCCAACGCGGAAGAGATAGAAGAGTGCAGGGAGGAAGGCATTGAAATTATGACCCTGACAACTCCTGTCCGAGTTATCGGCGAAAATCAAAGGGTGAAGGCCATCGAGTGCATAAAAATGGAACTTGGCGAGCCGGACAGCAGCGGGAGAAGACGTCCGGTACCTGTTGAAGGCTCCGAGTTTACTATTGATGTGGATGCCATGATGCCTGCCATCGGCCAGGAATCCGACTGGGCCTGTATTACCGACGAATGCGAGTGCACTCTCAGCGATTGGGGCACCCTTAACGTTGATTCTTTGACACTCCAGACGGATGATCCGGACATATTTGCAGGCGGTGATGCCGTAACCGGTCCCAGTACGGTAGTAGATGCAATTGCGGCGGGAAAAGAGGCGGCAGTTTCAATCGATCGGTTTTTAAACGGCGAAGACCTGAAGAAGGAAAGACCTGAAAAAGCGAAACCCTTTCTGGAGGTGGATACCCGTAATGTCCCGCCTGTTGAAAGAGAAAACATGCCGTGTCTTTCGCCTGATGATCGAACAGGAGGTTTTAAAGAAGTCCAGACCGGGATGGATGAACAGATGGTAAGAAGAGAAGCGGCACGCTGTCTTGAATGCGGTGTCTGTTCCGAGTGTTACCAGTGTGTAAAGGTGTGCCTGGCAGGAGCCGTAGAGCATGAGATGAAACCGGTTGCGCACGAGATCCATGTGGGAGCTGTAATTCTTGCACCGGGATTTACACCATTTGATCCGGCCCAATACGACACATACGGTTACGCTTCCCACCCTAATGTGGTTACCAGTATCGAGTTTGAGAGAATGCTTTCCGCATCCGGGCCATATGAAGGGCACCTGGTCAGGCCTTCGGACAAAAAGGCACCAACCAAAATAGCCTGGTTGCAATGTGTCGGGTCAAGGGACATAAATACCTGTGACAACAGCTACTGTTCGTCGGTCTGCTGCATGTATGCCAATAAACAGGCTGTGATCGCCAAAGAGCACAGTGACGATCCTTTGGATACTGCGATTTTTTTTATGGACCTGCGAACCTATGGTAAGGATTTTGACAAGTATAATCTGAGGGCTCAGGAGGACCATGAAGTCCGTTTTATCCGATCGAAGATCCACTCGGTTTTCCCTGATGATGATGACAAGCTCCGTATCGTATATGCTACTGAATCAGGAAAAAGAGCAGAGGAGAGGTTTGACATGGTTGTCCTTTCCGTGGGGCTTTCTCCGGGTAAAGATGTTGCGGGGCTT
>JAFDEW010000459.1 GCA_019310125.1 Deltaproteobacteria bacterium
GGCCCCGACGCCAGGATAATCGATGAAGAGCTCATTTTTCAAGCCCTTGCAGAAGAATGGAAAATTCCGTTTAAGAAGATTGATCCCCTCAAGCTTGATCTCAATCTGGTGACCACAACCATTCCTCGAAGCTTTGCCATGAAACACCTGGCACTGCCCATCGGCATTAAAGACGGATATCTGACCGTGGCAACACCGAATCCTTTTAATGTGGAGGTCATGGAAGATATTGCTCGGGCCAGCCAACTCAAAGTCAAGGTCGTTGTCAGCACAAAATCCGACATTGTTAAGCTAATCAATGAATTCTTCGGTTTCAAACGCTCCATTACCGCAGCGGAACATCAGTTCTCCGGCCTTTCCGTGGATCTGGGTAATCTCGAACAGTATGTCCGATTGAAGTCCGATGAACTTCCCGCCACGGATCAGCACGTTGTCAATGCGGTGAACCACCTCTTTACCTATGCATTTGATCAAAGGGCCAGCGATATCCATATTGAGCCCAAAAGAAATGTAAGCCTGATCCGGATGCGAATCGACGGAGTTTTGCACACCGTGTATCAACTCCCAAAAAATGTCCATTCCGCTATTATAAGCAGGATAAAAAACCTTTCCCGGCTGGACATGGCAGAAAAAAGAAAACCCCAGGACGGAAGAATTAAAATCGAAAAGGAAGGGGTCGAGGTCGAGATACGGGTGTCTACCATACCCGTGGCTTTTGGTGAAAAGGTGGTCATGCGAGTCATGGATCCGAACATACTTTTTCAGGACCTGGAAAAGCTGGGGTTTACCTCCACGGATTTAATTCGCTATAATAAATTTATCAATATGCCCCATGGCATTGTGCTTGTTTGTGGCCCCACGGGAAGCGGAAAATCCACCACCCTTTATTCAACTCTCCGGGATCTCTACACACCTGAAATAAATATCACCACCGTAGAAGACCCCATCGAGATGGTACATGAGAATTTCAACCAGATCGCTGTTCAGCCGGTTATAGGAATCACTTTTGCCACGATTTTGAGGAATATTCTGAGGCAGGACCCTGATATCATCATGATCGGGGAGATGAGAGATCTGGAAACGGCTGAAAATGCCGTTCAGGCCGCATTGACCGGACACCTGGTTTTGTCTACCCTGCATACAAACGACGCCCCTTCATCCATTGTTCGGCTCCTGGATCTTGGAGTTCCTTCATTTCTGATCCAAAGCACTCTGATAGGCATAATGGCTCAGCGTCTGGTTAGAAAAATCTGCAATCACTGCACGGAATCCTTTGAAATGGAAACTGCGGAACTCAAAGCCATGGGTTTGGATGTGGAACAAAATGGCCGGATAAAAATAAAACGCGGCAGGGGCTGCCAGAGATGCCGAGGAACCGGTTATTACGGCAGAATCGCCATTTTTGAAGTCATCCCTTACTCGGAATCATTGAAAAAGATGACCACCGCCAACGCCGATTTCAAAGCCATTGCCACCCAGGCCAAAAAAGAGGGAATGATCACGCTGCGAGAAAATGCTTTGATAAAACTGCTGGCAGGAGAAACCACCTATCAGGAGGTGCTCAGGGTTACGTGGGGACAATCTTGACGGCTTCGTAAAAAGTCCAATTTTCTGCGTTGCGCTTAATTTCGTGTTCACTGCGGCGTACACAAGTACGCCTCATTCCACGAAATTCGCGACGCCTTGAAATTGAACTTTTTACTTTGCCGTCTTAATTTTAACTTTTAAGAGTTCATCAATATTAAACCAAAAAACGAGACCTTTGAAAAACGTTCAATTTTGTTCAAGGTCAAGGAAGGCGAACATTTTAACCACAGGAATACATTGAGTATTTTGAGGATTAAAATTTGAGTCTGACGCAGAAATTGGGCAAAAGGGGACGTTTTGCAAAGGTCTCAAAACAGGGGTTGCGTGAAGACCATACGAAAGCAGATGATTGAACTTTTGGATAACAAAGAGATGAGCGCCAGAGATCTCTCGCAAACCCTGAGTATTCGGGAAAAAGAGGTCTATACGCATCTTTCTCATATTGCACGTACTGTAACTGCTCAGAAAAAAAAACTGATAATCATACCTTCCGAGTGTTTGGAGTGCGGATTCGTTTTTGAACAACGAAAGCGATTTACCCGCCCGAGTCGGTGCCCGCACTGCAAAAGTGAACACATTCAAAACCCCGTGTACCGAATCGGTTAGCCCAACTCATTATACAGACAGATCACACATTAAACCGAAAGGTTATAATATCTCCATCCTGAACCTCGTACGTTTTTCCCTCAAGTCTTACA
>JAFDEW010000460.1 GCA_019310125.1 Deltaproteobacteria bacterium
ACACAAAACTCCAAGGCAGAGCCATCTATCTCTGACCTGGCTCTCCGAGGCGTAGGCTCTACCCTCCGGCCTGTAAGCCCTACGGGCTGGAAGCGGAGCCGGAGGCCCAAAGGAACAAGTTTTTTAGGACCAAGTAAAATTAGTATACCATACGATGTCAAATCATTAAATGAAAAATGTACGTATAGGACAAGTTTTAAGTGATTGAGCAATCGGGGAGTTTTTCCTTTAAACCTTCAAATAAAGCGGAATGAGTGATCAGCAACGAAATCGTACACTGTTTGAATGCATTAGGGATCGTTGCGAAAGAACAGCGCTAAATTTGACACATTTAAGCTATTTATTTTATTATTGAAATGCTGTTCTTTCGTTACGAGCCCTTGTGTATGAGTTTGTACGATGCAGTTGCTGATTATTCATGGAGCGGTTGAATTAAAAAACTCCCCGACCCCTCAAGTAGTTCTAAAGCTCGTTTCGGGGGGTCGCAACGGGTTCATGCTCATCTATATCAGCGTTTCCTTGATAATTTCCTGTAACCGTTTGGGATTGGCTTTGCCCTTGGACAGCTTCATGGCCTGCCCCACCAGAAATCCAATGGATTTTTTATTTCCGTTTTTATAATTCTCCACTGCGGAAGCATTTTCTGTAATGACTTGATCCACAATATCCCGAAGTGCCCCGGTATTCGAAACCTGCCTGAAACCGAACTGGTCCATAATCTCTTCCGGTGTCAGAGCAGTTTCAAAAAGTTTTATGAGCACCGACTTGGCCGAATTGGAATTAATTTCTTCCTTTTCCAGCAGGGTAATCAAGCCGGCAAAGCGCTCCGGTGTCACCGGAGACGTGGTGAACTCATACCCTCGTTCTTTAATGGCCGGAAGCAATTGCGCAGCAATCCAGTTCGCCACGGTTCGAGGAGAAGCCCCGAGTCTAACAACAGCTTCAAAATATTCGGACAACTCTCTTTCTGAAGTCATCTGGGCGGCCTCATCATGCATCAGGCCGTACTCTTGAACAAAACGGTTGATTTTTTGATTCGGCATTTCAGGAAGTTTTGACGTCATGGTTTGCAGCCATTCATCCGTAACCAAGATTTGAGTTACACACGGATCCGGAACACAGGGCCCTGCAAACTTTGCTCGCATGGCGGTGGTGATACCCTTATCAGGATCCCACAACCGGGTGTGCAGCACAATGGGTTCACCGTTTATCAGAGACTCGGTCTGACGTTTGACCTCATAAGAAATGGCATTACCCACATGATGGATGGAGTTCATGTTTTTAACTTCAACCTTTGTATTCAGTTGATCACTGCCTTCCGGCCTCAGGGAAATATTTGCGTCGCACCGCATGGTTCCCTGTTCCATGCTGCAATCCGCACAGCCCGTATACCGAAGCTGAATCCTTAAGGCTCTTAAAAACTCCATGGCATCATAGGGACTGCGCATATCCGGTTCGGTAACAATTTCTATCAACGGCGTGCCGGCTCTATTAAAGTCAACCAGACTGATAGGCGTTCGGCCTTCTGTCTCGTGAACCAGCTTGGCCACGTCTTCTTCCATGTGAACATGGTGCAGGCGCAGCTTTTTGGGTTTTCCGTTTTCATCCTTGATTTCGATAAAACCGCGTCTGGCCAACGGCATATGATGCTGGGAAAGTTGAAAACCCTTGGGCAGATCCGGATAATAATACACTTTCTGATCAAAGGCGCTCCGGGGCTGTATCTCGCAATCTAAGCCCAAAGAGGCCAACGTTGCCTTTTCAAGGGTTTCCATGCTGAAACGAGGCACCGCACCCGGCAGCCAGAGACAAATGGGACAGATATTGGTATTGGGATCATCTCCGGGTCTATTGGGACAATCGCAAAACATTTTGGTCGTGCAATTGAGTTGAACGTGTATCTCAAGACCGATCACTGCTTCGTAAGCCATGGTTGTATGCCTCCCTATGCCAAATCTATTAATCGAGCCGCTGTAGAAAGCAGGCGAGCATCTTTGAATCGAGATCCGATCAGCTGAAGTCCAAAATCCACATCACCCAGGGTAACCATTCCGGGTAAAGTTATGGCCGGATGTCCGGTAATATTTGACAACAGCGTGCATGAAAAAACGTCATAGATGTTGTTAATGGTACATGCGCTAAACGGATCAAAAGCCCCATGCCGAGTGGGGAGCATGAGCACATCCAAACCCTCCAGAGCCGCTTCTGTCCGGGCTAAAAGACGGGTTCGAATCCGGGCGGCGTCCATAAATGCGTCGTAGTTCTCATACTGGAAATAAGCCCCCTGAAAAAGATAGTTTTTAACCAACAAACCAAAGGATTCTGCGCGGGAGTTCATGTACATCTCATTCCAGTTTTTTGCAGTGGTGGTACGGTGCCCGTAACGAACCCCGTCATATTTGCCGGCGCTCGATGAGGCCTCAACCGATCCGATCACATTATGAACAATCCCGGCAAGGTCAAAATCTTTTAAACCTGCCTCC
>JAFDEW010000123.1 GCA_019310125.1 Deltaproteobacteria bacterium
CAAATGAAATTTAATTGCGGAGCGAAGCGACATCATTATTCGATGTTCAACGTTGGACGTTCGATGTTCGATGTTCAGTCTGTTCGATCCGTCGGAGGCGGACAAGTGCTTGCCTGTAGCGAGTTGGACTTTATCTTTCAAAACAAACAGGTAATGCTCCCATGACGAATGTTCTGTGACGAGTGACAAATAAAAATATTCAAAAAATAATTGCGGTTGTCGTTGTATGCATCCTTGTTGTGCTGGGATATTTGTATCGCATACCTCTGTGGGAAAAAGTTACTTATTACTATGATATTTTTACGGACAGAGAGCAAATCAAGGCTTTTGTCACGTCCTTTGGTACGGGTGCGCCGGCTGTTTTTATCATCATTCAGATTCTCCAGGTGTTGCTGGCCCCTTTTCCCGGCGAAGCAACAGGGTTTATCGGAGGATTTTTATTCGGAGCGACCAAAGGATTTTTATATTCGAGTATCGGTCTGACATTCGGATCGTTGATCAATTTCACAATCGGTCGTTTTCTGGGAAAAAGATTTGTAAGAAAACTTATTCCTCCGGCTCAATTAGAACGGATGGATAACCTTGTAAAACACCAAGGCGTTATCGTTTTGTTTGCATTATTTGTTTTTCCGGGCTTTCCCAAGGACTATCTGTGTTTATTTCTTGGATTAAGCGCCATACCTTTAAAAATTTTTATTATACTCACAACCATCGGACGAATGCCCGGGACACTGATGCTCAGTCTTCAGGGATCGTATATTTTTGAACAGAGTTACGGGTGGTTTGCGCTTATAGCAAGTGTATGCCTTGTAATTATCTTTTTAGCCTACCGGTATCGGGAAGGGCTGTATCGTTGGATTGAGAAGTTTAACGGAAAATGAAAGGGGTGCATTACCAGTTTGTTAATACCCTAAATGATCGTAAACAAAATGGGAAAAATATTTTAGGAGTTTGATTTATTATGCATTTTAGTAGATTCGGGTGCCTTTTCATAACCCTTTTATAAACGAGATATAAATTTATTAAAAAAATCCCATTTTGTTTACCTTTCAGGAAAGCCGATGATACCCCATCTTCTTCGTTATCAAGGCCTCGCAGTAGACGACTACGGCTTCGCCCTTGATGCCTCGAATCTGGGGCATCCTCGACTTTCGCTCATTTAGGGTAATAGCTTTCCAAGACTTTTTGGTTTCAGGTGTCAGTGTTCAGGTTTCAGGGGAAATGTAGGTTTCAGGTTTCAGGTTTCAGGTGTCAGGAATGATGAACAGAGGCGCTGACACCTGAAACCTGAAATCTGACACCTGAGACCCGATGGCGAGGTTTTCGCTCAAAAATAAATAAATTAATGCATGAGAACCATTTTAACAAATCGGTAATGCTCCCAATGAAAGTCTTATACCGTTGACGATTGTATAAAATAGTGCTATCATAGAAAAAAATAAAAAATATCCGCTTGAGGCGGGCTGTCAGGAGGGCAAGATTGGCATTTTGGGGCGTAAGGGAAGAGCTTAGCCAGGCAAACAGACTGAGGCGTTCTTATTATGAGCTTTTGCGGGATGAACTGGATCAGCATATGGTTAAGTATGCCCTGATAGATTCCTACAATAATTTTCAATGCAAAAACATCAATTACCCGTTTGTAGAAAAGCGCGAGTTAAAGCCCCGTGCGCGCATCCCGGCCGTGGAGCATGAATGCCAGAACTCTTTTTTAGTGATCTTTATGGAAGAGACCATGCCTTCGGCTCACAAGAAATATATCCGATTCTTTGAACGGAACAAAACCACTAAAATTAATCTTCTCCGGTATGGAAAGCTTTCACTATCAAGTAAATTTGATAGAACGCAGAAATATTTAGAATCAGCTCATTTTCATGATTTGTTAAAAACATTACTTCCCGTGGATTATGCACTTCTTATTCAGCGAGATCCCACCGGAAGCACTAAAAATAGATTCAGCATGTCACATTTTCATGTGCGTGTCGATTGGCCAATTGCAGATGCCGCCGAAGACCTGGCGCGCAGCCTTCGCTATATATCAAAAGATTTATTTGAAAAAGGAGATAAATACGCGGAAGACATCCAGAAAAAGTTTTTTGAGTATTATTGTCTTCCCGTAGATGTTGGCGGCAGAAGGACTGCAGCTATAGTTGCGGCACAGTATTTAAAAAGGATCCCCTGTATTACTACGGTTTATGCAGGCAGCAGCGAGTCCAGAGCCTTGATACGAATTTCCGAAAGGGGCGTTTCAAAACTGCTTCTGATGGAATTTAAGAACAGCGAAATGGACCAGATCGCAGAAGCAAATAATATTGCAAACCGAACGTTCAAGAAAAATTATGTGGTAAACCGACAGAAAAAATACGGCATCTGCATATTCCAGGCAACGTATTCATTTACCAATCATGCCAGGATGCCTGACGACGGAAAGCTACGGGAAATCAAGCCGGATTTGAACTGGTTGAGCGTCGGTGGGCAACATATTATTCCAAAACCGGGTGTGTGGAAATATCCTCCGCTCCCCTTGAATGTCATTTATACCTGATCTATCTCTTTCATCATTGCGGTTTCGTCACAGTCCGGGAATTTCACACACATGATACAGTCGGCCCAGATTTTCAACGGGAGTTCCGATTTGTCTATTTTCATAAATCCGAATTTTTTAAAAAAGCCCTCGCGGTAAGTGAGTGCAAATACTTTTTTTACCCCAAAGGATTTTGCCTCGGAGAGCATTGCTTCCACAAGATTTGATCCTATTTTTTTCCCCACATGGTCAGGATGTACGGCAAGAGATCGTATCTCGGCAAGATCATCCCAGCAGAACTGCAGTGAGCAACAGCCGATAACAGTGTCATTTTTTTCATTTACGTAAACCGAAAAATTCCTGACATGGTCGTATAACACACTCAGAGGGCGCGGTAAAAGTTCTCCCTTGGCACCATAATTTTGAAGAAGCTTGTGAATGGCTTTGATATCCTTTATTTTGGCTTTTCGAATCATGATTGTCCTTATTGTGAATAATTGAATATTTTCGATTGAAGATTGAATATTTAAGGAACTGTGACATTGAATATTGAAAATTTAAGAAAATAATACAATGGCGGAGCGTAGCGACACCTCAAATAGTCAATCGTCAATATTCAATTTTCAATCCCTTTTTGTTCCGGTTTGTCCGGGTCAGGCATTATGAAACTCTTTTTATTTTAGAATGTTCCATAAGTCAATAACAGGTATCTTGAATTTCAGGTTAAAGGCATTTGAACCCTGATACGGAGGAAACGCTCCACCACGGCGTATATCTCTTTTCAACCGACTTAAACTTGCGCTTAAGCACCTGTAAGCCGAGCCGCGCCGGCATCAAATGCATTTACCCTGTCTTGAATTTCACTTAAATCTTTTGGGTTCTGTTCCTTTTTTAAAAAGAGCTTCCACCGCCCCGGGTGAATCGTCAGATGCAAGAAGTCCGCTAACGGGATCCATGCGCACTTTAATCAGATCATCCGGCATGTCAAAGTATTGAAACGGTTTTCTATCAAGTGCCTTGGTCATGAATTCGATCCAAATGGGAAGGGCTGTTTTGGCACCGGTTTCCCGTTTCCCGATGGTAACAAAAACATCTTGTCCCACCCATACCCCGGTTGCAATCGATGGTGAGAACCCAATAAAAAGTGCGTCTTTATATCCATTGGTGGTACCTGTTTTCCCGGCAACCGGACGGGTAACCTTCCGTGCTTTTTTTCCCGTGCCTTCCTGGATTACCCCTTTGAGCATATCTGTCATGATGGCTGCGCCTGCTCGTGACATGGCTACTTTTTTTAGGGGTTTTACTCGAAATACAACGCGTCCGCTTTGATCAACGACTTCCATGACGCCGTATGGTCTGATCAACTCTCCTTTGTTGGGGAAAACCGAGTAGGCTGCCGTTAAATTTATAAGCGTGACTTCGGATGTGCCCAGGGCAAGGGAAAGATTCGGATACAGGGTCGATTCTATGCCGAGAGTGTATCCAAACTTGGCTACCGATGAAGGGCCCAGCATTTCGATTAATCTGATCGCAGGTATGTTTTGCGAAAGGCTTAAGGCCATTCTGATGGTGATCTCACCCTTGTAATGTTTTGAAAAGTTTTCCGGCCTCCAGTGACGCCGGGTTCCAATTTTAAAGGATACCGGTGCATCGAGAATGAGTTTACTCTGAGGAAAATTATGTTCAATGGCATAGGCGTAAACAATGGGCTTGAATGCGGATCCGGGCTGCCTTCTGGCGCTGGTCGCCCGGTTAAAAGGGCTTTTATCAAAATTTTTGCCGCCGATCATGGCAAGTATTCCACCGGATTGCACATCCAGAGAGATCAGAGCACATTCAGGCGCCGGATTTTTTATTTTCTGCGCTTTCATCCTGTTTTCAAGGGCTAAAAGCCCGTTTGCCGCGGCATGTTCCGCCGCCTTTTGCAGATTAAAATCCAGTGTTGTATAAACGGTCAACCCTCCTTTATAGAGTCTTGAGGCCCCTAAGGTTGTTTCAAGAAAATTTTTAATATAATCCACAAAGTATGGCGCTTTGACCAAATTATTGTTTTGTTTAACGGGATAAATTTGTTCTTGTTTTGCTTGAGTAAAGGCTGCTTCCGATATAATACCGGTATCTTTCATCTGTTTTAAGACGATATTTCTCCGTTTTATCGCAAGATCTTTGTCAATCAGGGGGGAATATCGTGACGGTGATTTGGGAAGGGCTGCGATCAGGGCGCATTGGGCAAGGGTTAGGTTTTTTGCAGGTTTGCCGAAAAATATCCTGGCGGCCGATTCTACACCATAGGCGCCGCTTCCAAAATATACCTGGTTAAGATACAGTTCCAGGATTTCATCTTTTGTGTATCGTCGTTCCAGCTGAAAGGCCAGAAATGCTTCCTTGATCTTGCGCAACACTGTTTTACGGGATGTGAGAAAAAGGGTTTTGGCAAGCTGCTGGGTGATGGTGCTGGCGCCTTCAACAAATTTTCTGGCCCGGATATCACTGATCACGGCTCTGAGAATTCCTTTCAGGTCCACACCACTATGCTGGTAAAATTTTCTGTCCTCAGTGGCGATCAGTGCTTTCTTGAGATCCTCGGGTATGGCTTTGAGCGGAACCGGATCCCTTTTTTCCACAAAAAGTTCTGCCAGAAGCACGTTGTCCGCCGAGTAAATTCGTGTAACAGAAGACGGTCTAAATGTTTCAAGGCTGAGGATCTGGGGAAGGTCATGGGTAAGGGCAAGAAAGGCCCCGGCCAAAACTCCGAAAAAAACACCCCCCGCAAGAATAACCAATATGGCAACGTTCTTTTTATTAATGTATTGACTGTTATTGTTCATCACTGTAAATACAGACCTTGCAATTTATTTTGATATTGAAAAGTGGTTTTTTTAGGCCAGATCAGAGATAAATGCCTCTGCCCTGGAGTTTTGTGTCTAAAATCACAAATTCCAAGCACCAAATTACAAATAAATCTCAAATCACAAATTCAAAACCGGTTCAACGCGCAGCGCAGGTGCTTGCGCCGCGTGAGCGATTGTTTTTTTTTGTTTGGGATTTTGAATTTCGGTCACGCGCAGCGCAGGCGCTTGCGCCGCGTGTTGTTATTTGTTTGTTTTTTGAGATTTGTTATTTGGGATTTCAATAAGTCAATGAACTTTTAATAAAGCAAATCCCCTCTGGGGATAACCAAAGCCTGGTCCTCTGGGTCAGGATTCTTTATTTTTACAACGTTTATTTAAGGAGAATTCAAATGACACATCACCATCATAACCATGATCATGACCACAACCACAACCATGACCATGACCATAACCACAACCATGATCATGACCATAAACATGACATTGAGAGTACGTTATCATTTGATGAAAAAATGATCAAATTGCTTGAACACTGGATAAAGCATAATGATGATCACGCTGAAACATACAGGGATTGGGCAAAAAAAGCAAAAGAGAAACATATGGATAAAGCGGGGTCATTGCTTGAGGATGCAGCCGAGATGACGCTTATGATCAGCAAAAAATTTGAAGAAGCTGCTCATATCATCCGCAGTTAGCCCTAACGTTGCATAAACAACATGGCTAAAAGGGGATCAACTATTCGAATTTCAAACAAAAGTCATAAAAATGCTTCCCTTTTTGATTTCGAACCCCTGGTGAATTCAAAGGATAGGGTCTATTTGATGCCATGTTGTTTACCCTACGGGAAAGCCGGAGGACTCCAGATCCGGCGTTGCCAAGGGTTCGCAGTAGATTTACTACGGCTTCACCCTTGGCGCCTTGGCTCTGAAGCCCTCTGACTTTTGCAACGTTAGGGTAAAGATTGAAGATTGACGGTCTCGTAAAAAGCCCAACTTCTGCGTTGTGCTGCATTTCGTAATCATTCAACGTACGAAAAGTACGCCTCATGGTTACAAAATTTGCACGCCTTGAATTTGAACTTTTTACAAAACCGTCTAAAGCAGACTTTTTACGAGTTCATAAAAAGTTATTGGTCTTCTAATATCTATTGGAATTATATTGCACCGTTGATAGAGATATAAAATGGTGGTTCATACTTTTTCTAATAACGAATAACGGATAACTTCCAATTGAGCATTTTTGCTCAATTGGGGCTATATAAAGGTGTGTTCGAGTTTCTCTGGCTCAGGGGAGGGCTGCTATTATACATAATAAGTATCTAAAGCTTGCCGTCATTGCCGGTTTGGTCATTATTTTTGACCAGATAACAAAGGCCGTCATCCAGAACACGGTTCCGCTTTATCACTCAATTACAGTTATACCCGGTTTCTTCAGCATTACTCATATTCATAATCCGGGCGGCGCCTTCGGGTTCATGGCCAATAAAAGCTCAGGTCTGCGGAGCTTGCTTTTTCTTTTGATCTCATCATTGGCCATCTGTCTGATATTTTACTTTTATAAAAAAACACCTCAGAAATATTCTTTGCTTTCCGCATGTTTTGCGCTCATTCTGGGGGGCGCTTTAGGCAACCTGATCGACAGAATTCGGTTTGGAAAAGTCGTTGACTTTTTAGACTGTTACATCGGGAGTTATCACTGGCCTGCCTTTAATGTGGCGGACAGTGCAATAACTGTGGGAATTGGCATTTATGTGTTTCTTGTTATCTTTAAAAAAATGCCGGAGTGATTTGCGAATTGACTGAAATAAATTACAGAGAGCTTAACAATTATTTAAAAGACCGGAAAGCCGGTGAATTTGCACCGGTGTATCTTATCTACGGTCAGGAGATGCTATATAAAAATTCACTTGAGGCCCTTGTACATGCATTGATTCCCGAAGGTCAAAGAAGTATTGGCTATGACCCGGTTGAGGGCACAAATGAAAATATTAAAGAAGCCATCGAGCGGTCAAACACATATTCGCTTTTGTCGGGCACCAAGGTTGTTGCCATTTGTGATTCTAAAATATTCTACTCAAAACAGGATCAAGGCGGACTTCTTGAAAAGGCAAAACAGGCATATGATTCAAGGCGGACTTCTTGAAAAGGCAAAACAGGCATATGATGCAAATGATATTAAAAAGGCTGCAAAATATTTTTTAAGCCTCCTGAGTGTTTTAAATCTTTCATACGATGATGTGAGCAAAGAAAATAGAACCGAAACAAGTAAGCTCGATATCGACCGCTTGGGTGATGACCAGTGGATTGATAAAATCGTGACGTTTTGCATGGAAAACAGCCTTGCCATTGCTTCTCAAGAAGATAATGCCGCTCTTTTGCAACACGCCGTGGAAAAAGGA
>JAFDEW010000461.1 GCA_019310125.1 Deltaproteobacteria bacterium
TCTACCCGATGGGAAGCGCAAGATTTCGGCCCCGGAGACCGTGCGCTGTTCAAAAAGGCGTTGTCCGGCCAAACCTCGGTTTCCGGCGTGCTGTTGACCGATGACAGGCTTCCGTTCATCCACATTGCGGTGCCGGTTATGAGACTGGGACAAGTCAGAGAGATCCTTTGGGGGGAGCTGAATCTGAAATTCGTATGGGACGTGCTGGAAGGAATTACCATCGGCCGGACCGGGCACGTGTATATCATGGACCTGTCCGGGCGATACATCGCGCATCGGGAAATCGACCGGGTGGTAAGTGTACCTCCGAGCAAAAAGCCGGAGATATTTAAAGAGGTCCGTGTGTCGGATATACCGGTGAGATGGATCGAGCAAAAACAGGGAACACGATATTTTTGTTTGGGGGCATATGTTCCGCGCTTTGACTGGGTCATTGTCCTGGAGCAGCCCATGCCGGAGATCTATGCGTATCTGTACCGGAATATTTCCCGGGCAGTCTTAATCACCGGTAGTATTTGTTTTACAGTCCTAATATTGGGATGGTGGGTTGTCAATCGCTTTATGGCTCCGATTCATACCATTCATCAACAGGTTCAGAGAATAGGGCAGGGTGATCTGGAACAGAAAGTCTCCATAGACTCAAACGATGAAATCGGCGATCTGGGCGTGGCATTTAATGACATGACCGATTCTCTAAAAGAACATATCCGCCGGGAAGTGGAAACCGCTAAGGAACTTGTCCACGCCAAAAACCTGGCGGTTCTGGGTACCACGTCCAGCAAGGTCACCCATGAAGTGGGAAACCTGCTCAACAACGTGGGCATGAGCCTTACCCTGCTCAAGGGTGAGACTCTCAGTCAAAAAGGCTCAAAGGCCCTTGAGGTTCTGGACAAAGAATCCGCCCGGGTCAGGGAGTTCATTCATAATTTTCTGCAGTTTGCCAAAATGCCGGAATTGCGAATGACAAAAATTGTTTTAGACCCCATTATCAAAGAGGTTCTGGCGGCACATGAACCGGAGGCTGAAAAAAGACAGATCCGTTTCCAACTGGATTGGCCGCCGGATCTGCCCGAGATCACCGCGGACCCCCGCCTGTTTTATCAGGTGATGAACAACCTGATAAAAAACAGCGTGGAAGCCATGTCGGATTCAGGAATCATAAGGATTAGAGGGACGGTTCAGGAAGCGTACCTTTGCGTGGCGGTGGAAGATACGGGTTCCGGGATTGCCCCGGAGATTCTGGATAAGATGTTCGATCCGTTTTTTACCACCAAGGGGAAAAAAGGCACGGGTTTAGGTATGTCCATCGTTAAGACAATTATCGATGCGCATCGCGGCACCATTGAATGCCTCAGTGACACTGAAAAGGGAACCACGGTGATTCTGCGCCTACCCTTAGTCACTGAAGGGGTTTGGCGGCCCGTAACGACGCCTGACGCCGGCTGATAGCAATTATTATAGCATGGGTTTTGGTAGTACGCACACTGATGAAAAGCTCATCAGCAATGGCCTTGCAGGAGTATCCGGAGGTGGGAATCTTGGAATTACGTTTTCAAGGGTTGGTCCCGCTAAAAGCGGGACTTCACCCTTGACGCCCCCCACTGGCAGGATTTTTAAAGATTACCGGTTTTAAGAAAAAGCGCAGGAAATTGGAAGGGCCGGTTGGGGAAACCGGCTTTCCTGCGAGAGCTGGTTTGTTTGATTTTCCGAATTTTTTACTTCAACTGCCTTATACCAATTCATTTATCACCATGTAAATACGAAAAAAGTATGATTTTTTTCGTATTTTTTTGGACCGGAAAACTAATACTTTAGTATTAGAAATACCATTTTATGGTACTAGTTATTCTAATACTTGGTATGTATCGAACGGAGTTCTAACATTTTAATAACTAATTTTGAATGTGTGTTATTATTATATAATTCAAAATATTACATTCTGTTTGATAAAGTTAAACTTTCACCAACATAAAGACCTCATTTATTTTGTTTTAGAAAATTAGCGATGCTGTCTTTTGTGTAAAAAAAAATCGGTCCAAAAAAACCAGGACTTCAATATTAAATCAAAGGGGAGGGGCGAAAAAAGGAATTTTTAATGTTTGGGCTTATGGGTTGCACTTGTGGTCGTTTTGTGGTAGGAATGGGGAGATGCAAGTGGCGTTAATTGATTGATATCATAAATTAAAATGGCGGAAGTGCATGGGAATCGAACCCACCCGGGACGGTTTTAGCGCCCCACACCGGATTTGAAGTCCGGGAGCCTCACCAG
>JAFDEW010000462.1 GCA_019310125.1 Deltaproteobacteria bacterium
TGTAAAACTTTTGTCAAAGCAGATAAAGCTCCTTGCATTCATGATGTGAAACAGTTCTAATATTATTTTTTATCAGTAAGCGTAAAAGTGCTTTAATGGTGCTATTTCGATAAAAAGAGGAGAAAGTCAATATGTTCACTTGGATGCCTGGGCCGCAGCGCGGTATTGTGGCGTTGGGACTGATGGCGGTCAATACGATTTTTTGGTGCCTGCTGCTTTTTATTGTTGCATTTTTCAAACTTATTGTTCCTATTGAGATCTGGCGGCGTTGGTGTTCATGCATACTTAACAGGATTGCCGTTTGCTGGATCTGGATGAACAACTTAAATCATCGGTTGACCACAAAAACGCGATGGAATGTGAATGGTCTGGATGCGCTGGACCGTCTTGAATGCTATATGGTGGTTGCCAACCATCAATCCTGGGCAGATATTCTGGTACTGCAGAGAGTGTTTAATCGACGGATTCCGATGCTTAAATTTTTTCTAAAAAAAGAACTGATGTGGTTTCCCGTGCTCGGGTTAGCCTGGTGGGCGCTGGATTTTCCTTTTTTGAAACGTTATTCAAAAAAGTTTCTTAAAAAGCATCCTCATCTGGCTGGCAAAGATCTGGAGGCCACTCGACGTGCATGTGAAAAATATAAAAAGCTGCCGGTTGCGGTGATGAATTTCGTTGAAGGCACCCGGTTTTCCAAAGCCAAGCAGATCGGGCAGAAGGCACCGTTCGCCAACTTACTACGAGCCAAGGCCGGCGGGCTTGCTTTTGCTTTGTCATCCATGGATGGCAGAATTAACCGTCTGATAGACGTGACCATTGTTTACCCGCAGGGCAAAAAAAGTTTTTGGGATTATTTATGCGGCAATATCCGAGAAATCAAAGTGCGGGCGCGGCAGCTTCCTATCACTCAGCGACTGCAGGGCGATTATATTGGTGACCGGGATTTTCGCAAGGAATTTCAAAATTGGCTCAACGACTTGTGGACGGAAAAGGATCAGTTGATAACACAATTGCAATCCTGAATAGTAGCCGTTTACGGCTTGAAACTTGAAATTGGAAACTAGAAATTTGCAAGAGATGAAACCCGCCCCCAATTAAATGCGTTTATCAACAGTACAAAAGCATGAAGGCCATATTTGATGAAGTCGTAAAAAGTAAAAAACGATTAACTAACTGAAATAATTTTAATTTATATCATTTATTACTTGCATTCTCTTTATCGATTTGATAGGAATAGATAATATTATCAATACGATAAAGGCATAAAACATGATTCGCATCAAAAATCACAAACAGCTCGAAATTTTCGATCCATGGAGCTTTATGAGCCCCATACGACGGCGTATACTTGATCAGTCATGGGCGGGGCTGTTCAAAGAAGAAATTCTTTGTGAACTCCCTGTTAGTAAATTTAAGACCTTCTTTAATGAAGGTTTTGGACGTCCGACCAAGGAATTGCATACGGCCCTTGGGATGTTGATTCTTCAACAGGCCTTTGATCTGACCGATGAAGAAACAGTCGACCAGTTGTCCTATAACATTCAATGGCATTATGCTCTCAATATTTCCGAAGAATCTGATTCAGCCAAGTACGTTTGCCCTAAAACCCTTTGGAATATTCGCAACATTGTAATTGAACACGGTTTAGAGTCCTCGTTGTTTGAATGTGCCACCAACAAATTGGCTGTTGTTTTCAAAGTCAATACTGACAAACAGCGGATCGATTCAGTGCATATTCAATCAAATATGCGTCGCCTGGGCAGAATCGGCATTTTTGCCAAAAGCATCCACAAGTTTCTGGTCAATTTGAAACGCGGCCACAAAGAGTTGTTTGACAGTGTTGAAGAAAGCATTATTGACAGATATTTTTCCGAACAAGCTTTAGGGTGCTTTGCCATGGTTAAGCCTTCTGAGGCAAGACACACCCTTGTTTCAGTAGCTGATGATCTTTTTGACCTGATTGAGCACTTCAAGAACTATTCTCAAATAGCATCTATGCACAGTTACAAATTGCTTGAAAGGGTTTTAAAAGAACAATGTAATTTGAATAGCTCCAATGATTCCAAACCGGTGGAAATCAAAAAACCGAAAGAGATTCCATCAGATTCGCTGCAAAACCCTTCAGATCCGGATGCAACTTACAGCGGCCATAAAGGCCAGGGTTATCAGGTACAGGTCATGGAGACCTATACAGACACCAAAGACCCAGATGAAAAATCCAAAACACTTAATCTTATCACCCATGTAGCAGTTGAAAAAGCGTGTTAAAGTG
>JAFDEW010000124.1 GCA_019310125.1 Deltaproteobacteria bacterium
CGTGATCGGCTCATCCAGAACAAGCCCCCCCAGCAAAACCCCTGAAACCGGCATGATGAAAATAAAAGAATGCAGTGCAACGGCGCCGTATTTTTTCAGCAAGGTAAGCCATGCAACAAAACAAAAAGAAGCCGTTACAAAGCTCTGGTACAAGAGAGAGCAGAAAACTTTTGCGTCAACATGGGCGATCATGGCGGTGTCCCAAACAAATCCTTCAAGAAAAAACAAAGGAGCCGAAAATATCATGGGATAAAGGACCAAATGAAACGGTTTAAAGTCGTGAATAATTCTTTTGGTATAGACTGCGCTGCAGGACCAGAGAAACGCTGCGAAAAGGATTATTAAATCACCGACCTTAAAATCGGCTGTAACTCCCTTTTTTTCAAGAAATACAAAAACCAAACCGGTAAATCCAAGCAGGATACCCAAGGTTTTCCGTTTGGTAATCCGGTCTCCGGGAATGAAATAATGTGCCAGAAAAAGTGTAAAAAAGGGTTGTAAATTAAGCATCAGGGTTCCACGGGACGCATTGCTTTTGCTGAGCCCAAGATAAAACAGCGATAGCTGCACGGTAAACACCATAGAGATAATCAGGAGCTGACGAACCTGCCCGCTCTTAATTTTAAAGGATCTTCCGGTAATTCGAGCCCACAGAAAAATTGTCGCCGAAGCCATACTGAAACGGAGTCCGGCTGTGGTGAACACCCCCAGGCCGGAAAGACTGATTTTAATCGCAACGGCATTGGCCCCGAAAAGGACACACAAGCATACGGTAAAAACTGCGGCTAAAAAAGAGAGTTCCTGATTTTGGGGCGTGTATGGTTGATCATTGTTTATATTATTCAATATGAATCGTATCCCCGGGTTTGGGAACAATTGCTGAAAAGCCTTGATCGTTTAAAAATTCCGCAAAGGAAAGTGATTGATCTTCTTCACCGTGGACCACGGCAATCTTATGGATATGCAAATTAGATTCCTTAAGAAAACGGAACATTTCATTTCTGTCTCCATGGGCGCTGAAACCGCCCAATTTCACTACGTGCGCTTTCAACGGATACTCTTTGTTTAAAAATTTTAGCAAAGGAGGTGAACCGTTACGACCGGATTTCTCATAGTTCTCGCCCTGTTCAAGAATACGACGTCCCAGGGTATTTTGAGCCATATATCCGACAATAAGAATCGTATTTCGCGGGTTATGGATTTTATGGCGCAAATGATGCAGAACCCGCCCGGCTTCACACATTCCTGAGGCTGCGATAACGATATGCGGTGTCTGATCCCGGTTTAACGCCATGGATTCTTCGACCGAACCCACAAAACGAACCTTTTCAAAGAAAAACGGATTTTTACCCTTTGCGAGAAAAGTTTCATGAGTTTCGCGGTCATAAACTTCGGGATGCTCTCCAAAGACACGGGTAATATTGGTTGCCAGAGGGCTGTCCACGAATATGGGTACCGGCCGGACTTCATTCTCATTATACAGTTCGTGCAGCATGTATAAAAGTTCTTGAGTGCGACCGTATGCAAATGCAGGTATAATAACCGTTCCTCCCCGTTCAACGGTATCTGTAAGAACCTTTTTTAACTTGGGTTTCAAATCTTGCAACGGTTCGTGAAAACGGTTTCCGTAAGTGCTTTCCATAATCATCAGGTCGATGTCCCGGTCGGTTTCTTCGAAATTAAGGGCCGGATCTTTTATAATGGGTTTGTTAAATCGACCGATATCGCCCGTATAGCAGATCGTGCGTGAATGACCGTTTTCAATGACCTTGATTATGGATATCGCAGATCCTAAAATATGACCTGCTTCGTAAAACGTGCAGGTTGAGTTTTTTCCAACGACTGTGGGGCTGCGATACGGATGACCTTCAAAAAAAGTCAGAGCGTGCTTTGCATCTTCGGTGGAATAAATCGGATGAATTGAGTCGATGTGATGTTCTTGGATGAGTTCGTTGATTTTTTCTGTGTTGAGTTGATGACCGTCTTTTTTTAAAATCTTTTTAATATCGTTTAATTCTCTTTTTGAATTTTTTTGTTTGCCGTGCGACATTTTCTTCTGAGATAAAATAGACCTCAAGGTTTTATAATTAAGGTAATTTGCGTCTGATTCCTGGATGTGAGCTGAATCCATCAGGAGGTATTCGCATGCATCTTGAGTTGCGCGGGTACATAGAATCCGTCCGGCAAAATTGTTTTTGGTTAGCAATGGAATGCGTCCGGAATGATCGATGTGAGCATGCGAAAGTATGAGGTTGGTAATGTGTTGTGGATCAAAGGGCAGAAGCCTGTTTTTTTCTTCGGTTTCTTTACGACGACCCTGAAACATTCCGCAGTCCAGCAGTATGCGATCATTTTCAGTGGCTATCAAATGCATAGAACCGGTAACTTCCCGAGCAGCACCGTAAAATGTTATATCCATAGTCGTTATCTCCTTTAACTTGATAGTATAGGAATTTCCTTTTTTGGGACACAGATGAACACAAATTATCAAGATTCTTAAATTGCAAAATAACAATATTGTCTGTGTATATCTGCGAAAATCTGCGTCCTATTTAACTTGTTATTTCATTTGTCCATTCAACATGAAAATCGTTTTTAACAATAGATGCAATGTGTTCGTCAAAATAAAAGTGTTCTAAAAACCACTCTTGATTCCGGTAGTCTATTACCAGATGATTATCGTCGATTATACTTATAATACGGCATTTTGAAAGATCCCTGATACCGGTTCCCGAAGCCTTTAATACCGATTCCTTTGACGTCCAGAATCGATAAAAAAGGACAAATGGATCTGTGTCAGAAAGTTCCCATTCACTGTCACAGGCCGTTTTTCTGAAAAGAGCCTTTGAACAGGACCGAATCTTTTCGATATCAATACCGATGGGAGCTGAAGCAATCACGCCCGCCACATATTTGGACTTGTGAGTCAGGGACCAGTAATGCCCATTAAACGGCAAGGGGACACCATTTTCATCTTTTTTTGGGTTGCGTAATTGTACGTGGCTCTTTTTGGCGGATATTTCAAGGGCTTTTCTGGCATGTTTGCTTAGAAAGGAAACCTTTTCCCTGCCTTTAAGCTGTTGTTCTTTATCAGGGACAGCGAGAATTACCGGATAGATAATCGGGTATCGGGTACCGGGTATAGGGGTTGGGATTGTTTCCATATTAATTCGAATTGTGCTTTTCCCTTTGCATTTTGTGCTTCAATCCCAATGCCTCATCATATACCTTATTTTTCGGAAGGCCGTATTTTTGGGCGATAATTTTTGAAAGTTCGGAAAGTTTGCTTTGTTTTTTCTCCAGCGCTTTAATTATCTCGGTTCTAACGGTATGAATAGAAACGTCTTTGTTTTTTTCACATCCCGTTAAAAGAAGCGTGCATTCGCCTTTTATTGCCGGCCGTGCATTCAATCTGGAAAGAATTTCAGATAAAGAGCCTCTAATAAATTCTTCATGTAACTTGGTCATCTCCCTGGAGAGCACACCGTACCGGTCCCCCATAACAGATATGATCTCCTTTAAAAATGTCAAAATGCGCTTTGGAGATTCATAAAATACCATGGTTTTGCCTTCACCGGCAAGGTCTTTAAGTTGATTGAGCCGCTTTGCTTTTTTTCTGGCGGGAAACCCAATGAAAACAAAGGAATCGGTTGGCAGTCCCGAAACACTGAGAGCGGCAATGGCCGCCGATACGCCGGGAATGGGGCTAACCCTTATACGGTTTATGACGGCCTCTTTTACAAGCCTGTAGCCGGGGTCGGATACGGATGGCGTGCCTGCATTTGATACCAGGGCCACCGATGCTCCGGCGTTGAGCCTGTTAATCAGATCCGGCGTACGGTCATTTTCATTATGTTCATGAAAAGAGATCATATGACATTTGATATTATGATGTGCCAGCAACCTGCCGGTATGTCTTGTATCTTCTGCGGCCACAAGATCGACGTGTCCGAGAATATCGAGGGCTCTTATGGTGATATCGTTTCTGTTCCCTATGGGCGTGGCAACAACGTAAAGTATGCCTGGTTTATTATTGGGGTGTGACTGCAAAATAAAATCCTCTTTGCTCCGCCAAATTTAATTTTGTACCAAAATATAGACAGGTTAACACTTATAGCGCAACTTCTCAATAAGTTCTGATGTATTAACAGGGCAAACGCATTTAAATCCCAAAATCCAAATAGGCGGAGAACGCTCCACGACGGCATGTATTTCTTTCCAACCGACTGAAACTTGTGCTTAAGCACCCGTAAGCCCGCGCCGCGCCGGAGGTGTTAAGAACAATTCCTCGCCAAATTATCCCATTGATTTTTTTAGTCATAATTTCATTCGGCTCGGGCTAACGCGTGCTAAATCCCTTCAAACAGTCAGTCGGTTTACAAGAAAAACACGCCGTCGCTGCGCTACACGGAAATCAAATGCATTTACCTTGATGATATTGGCCTCATAATTTATTGAAAAATTAACTCGTGTCCATCCAGAAATGGTAGATTTTGGTTTCCGGCAAGGCCCGAGTGAGTTTTCAAATGCAGGCATAGCGCGCTATGTCGAGGATTGAAAACGAGCGAAAACGCCGCCGGGGGCCGAAAGATGCCATGTCTGGATGGACACTAACTCCCGGTTCACGTGTAGGCAAGTTCGAAGGCATTTTTAACGATTTCTATATCAGGATTTTTTTCTGCGGAAAGTATGCTGACCACGTCAAACCGTGCCTTGACGTTATGTTGTTTTAAGGTTTTTAGGTAGTAGAGTGCCACCATGGAAATTTTACGCTGTTTTTTAGGGGTTACGGCCCATTTGGGATTCCCGAAACGACCGGATTTTCTTGCTTTGACCTCGATAAAAACAAGGGTATCCTTATCTTTTGCAATAATGTCGATTTCGCCCAGCTTATTACGGTAATTCTGCTCCAGAATTTTGTATCCGTTCTTTTTAAGATGCCTGATGGCAATGGACTCACTTTCTTTACCGAATTGCTGTGGTTTGTTCAGCATCAATCATAAGACCTTTATTCTTTACTCTTAATTTCACGTTGGCGTTGCTTATAGAGAGGATCGTCAAAAACAATGGTCTCGGGATCGACCAGCCACCGGAATCCACCACGAGCCGCTACCTTGTCCAACTCATTTTTATAGCGAGCATAATTGGTGGGCGCCATTGCAACGAGAGGCTCCCAATCAGCCTCTACGGAAAGTGTAGGGCAGATCGTCACACAACGCCAGCAATAAATGCACGGATCTTGAATGCGCGGCGGTTCAGCTTCAATATCAATCCCCTGAACCGGACAGTTTTCCTCACATTCGTGACACTGGATACACGTGTCGGTATTGATGCTGAATTTCGGCATGAACTGCTCGATGGCATCTTTTGTCAACATTTTGCTCTCTTCGATCCATTCTTGGGAAGAGACCGGTACTGGTTCCGGAATAAGCCCGCCGCTGGTCACCTGCGCCAAAAGCTTCCACTAAATTTCAAAAAGGGCAAGGCCGTCCGGCAAACTCACAATGTCTTAAGTATCCCGGCTTTTGGGGTCAGGTACACTGGCTTGTTCGGTGATAATGTCTGGTATTTCATATTTGATTCTACCATTTTCCCAAACTGGTATTTTATAATTGTTTTTCCTTGCATTTTCGGCTACTTTGGCAGCAGCACGTTGCAAGGCTTTAAACCCTAAAATAGTATATTTATTATGTTTTATCATTGACATATCTCCGATTCCTCAAGTATTACAGGCAATTTTCCTGAGGTGTCAAATACAGTCCAGGAATCAACCAGCGCCGATTGGCGCTCTGTCTACAATGGTTTAGTTTCGGAAATAAGATTAAAAATACAATATGTTATCCTACGTCTATATAAGACGCGATAAAACGGATATAGAAGAGTTATAATCAGATGCTTATCTGATTTCTTTAAATCTGTTAGGATTATGATCGTGTCAGGGGAAATCAATTGATTGCAAAATTGATTTATGGTAGGGGATTGCCGTTTATGGATGGACACTATTTCATAACTGGAGAACGATGTGCCAACGTTATTAAGTATTTTAAAATTAGTTGCTGTACTGGTGGCTGCCTTATTGATTGGGAACTGGTTTTTGGCCGAGGTCAGAAAGGCCCGTGCAAAACGTAAACCATGGTATCAGCCTTATTTGTCGATTCCGGGCGTGTTGATTATTCTGGCATTGCTGCTTCCGATTATTGTATGGATAATTAACAAATGAGTAAAGATGACGGTCTCGTAAAAAGTCCAACTTCTGCGTTGAGCTGCATTTCGCAATCATTCAACGTACGAAAAGTACGCCTCATGATTACAAAATTCGCGACGCCTTTTTATCCCGAGAGATTTGTTCGGGGGAATTTGAACTTTTTACGAAACCGTCTAAATCGGACTTTTTACGAGGTTGTTAATTTTAAGGAACGATGAAATATTTCTTCTAAATCGCTAACGTCCTTCATTCTCAGAGGATCAAGAAATATTTTATACAATGTTTCGGTTTTATCAATGGGTTTATCCAGCAGTTTTTCTTCTAATATTGATATTGCTTCAATGGATTTATCGCACACGGGATAGCCTTTGTCATCCAATCTGATGTCAGGTCCAAATGAAACCCTGGAGACATTATTGATGTCCACGAGTTTAATGTCTCCTACGGGGGTGACGAGAAGATTCTCTAATCCGGCAAAATCAGGAATATAGTTTGCTTCCAGGATCATTTTCTTAACGCTTTTAATGAACTTTTCAACGTTCTTCCGGAACCTTATGACAAGCTGATCCGTGCTCATTTTCAGGGCATTGCGTCTTTTAATGCTGATGCCGTCAAAAAAAATTTCCAGTTGATTTAACCCCGTGGTTTCCCATGGATTCAGAATTTCACCCGCTACGTACTCCTGGAGGCCGCAGAGAATGAAATCGCGGTTTCCATTCCATATATAATCCACAATAAATTCTTCGGACTTTGCATAACAATCGGATGGCAGATATTTTTCGATAAATTTAAACTTCCGTATCTCTTCAAAAACCTCTGTTAAGGAGTCGAATCTAATTTTAAAAATTCTGAGCATTTTTAAAGGCATGGCCCGGGGGAAAAATAATGTCCCGTTTATTATTTCACCTCTGTTTTCCTTTATCACATCATCCGGATCAAGCAGTTCCATAATTTGAGATCGTAACCCCTGTTTATGGTATTTCCGAAATACATAGACTCCCGGCTTTCTGATAAAGTTCAATTCGATGATATCTTTATGACTGATGTGGGCTTTGTCTCTGATGTCTTTTATCATTTCGAGCTTTCTGTTGGGTGTGAATCACGGCTGTTGGTAATATGAAAATCCATGTTCGTCTGCGCTACGTATTTAGCTTTGGGGAAAAGGTGTCAGGGTCGAGAAACTTGAAGATCTGAAACCTGAAACCTGAACACTGACACCTTACGATTGAACTCAATAACCAACAATCTTGATTTACACCCCTTGGGGCATGAAAAT
>JAFDEW010000463.1 GCA_019310125.1 Deltaproteobacteria bacterium
TAAGTCATTTTTTAACCTCCTTGTTTTGGGGTCAAAAATTCAAGATTGAGGTGTCAGTGTTCTGGTGTCAGAAATTCCGGATTCTGGGTTGAGGGTTGTTTTGAAAGATGAACGTCGATCATGGAATAGACTGAAGATCGAACATCGAATTAAAAAGATGAACGTCCAACATCGAACATTGAACGTCGAATAATGATATCGCTTCACTCCTCAATTTACTCAAAATCAAGAAAAATTCTTGCTTTTGTTTTTGTCTTTCATTCAACATTCGATGTTGGACGTTCGATGTTCGATGTTCATCTTTTAATATGTTCGATGTTCACTTTTTTCTTGCACCCTTTATCCCCTTAGACAAGGAGGATGAGGAAAAGTTCCCAAAATAAAATTGATGGCTTTGTAAAAAGTCCAACTTCTGCGTTGCGCTGCATTCCTCGTCACTGCGACGTACTATATGTACGTCTCATTCCTCGGAATTTGCGCGCCTTGAATTTGGAACTTTTTACTTTGCCATCAAAATCTGACTTTTTGCGAGACAGTCAAAATCGCTTTTACCGATTTTATAGTGATATAAGCCTGATATGCACCCGAATCATTTCCAGATCTTTATCCGCAAGGTCGGGTGGAGGGTTTTGGAAGGTGGCCAGGCCGGTTAATTGTGTGCAAAAAGATTCGTAGCTCTGGGAGGGAATTTCTGCATCAATGGATTGCAATTGTTCTGCCTGTCCATCATATTCTACGGCCAAAACTTTGCCTTGTGCATGATCGATAATATGTTTTATCCGGGCAAGGAGGTCAGCGCTCCGGTCTTTTTCCCGGACGTCAATTTTTCTTTCAAAAGAATTTGTATGAGCGCGCTCTTTTTCAACCGTGCTTTCGTGACTCTCAAGAAGTGGCGCCGCCTGCATGGCAATGCCGGGTTTAAAAGCACCTCCGATGACGCTTGTTTTGAGCACAAGAGCAAGTTCGATGGGGTGACCTTTTCCGGCAGCTTGTTTGGACTCTGCCTTTGCCATAAATGAGGAGGACGGTTTAGATTCCCTTTGGATTAAAGGCGTAGCGGTTTTCATCTCGGATCTTCGGGTTAACATGACAGGTTCACTGTCCGATAGCTTTGCCGGAGCTTCTTCGATAACGGTTGCCGGAGGTTCGGCTTGTTTTTTAACTGCCGGTTTTATACGATCCGCTTTTGGTTTTTCGCCCATGCTTTGAGATGTGGTGCCTAAAGGCATCTTCATCATTTGAATTTCCGGCTTCTGGATGTTCAAAACCAAGACAACAAGAATCGTAACTGTGGCAGCCGCTGCCAGCTCCAGAGGGATCTTTATATGGAAGGGCAAAAACAACTTGCGAAGGATCTTGTTGAAACCGGAGCGCGTCTCCAACCGTTCATGGATTTTTTCAAGGAAATCCGCCGGAGGTTTAACCGGATCCAAAGCGCCCAGTTCATCGACTATCGCACGTAATGACGCGAGTTCTTGTCTACAGTTCTCACAGATCGCAATATGTTTTTCAATCGCTGTTCGAGGTTGCACATCTAACGTGCCGTCTATGTATTCGGATAAAAGATCTAAAATGGCGGCACAGTCCATATGCATATCCTTCCTTTTTTGGACACAGATGAACACAGATTATCAAGATTCTTAAATTGCAACAAACAATATTATCTGTGTATATCTGTGAAAATCTGTGTCCTATTTAACTTGTTTTTTAGCTCAAGCCTTGCTCTGGCCAGTCTGGATTTGACGGTGCCCAGGTTCAAGCCGGTGATATCCACAATCTCCTGATAAGAAAGTCCCTGGATGTCCCGTAGTACAACCACCCGGTTTTGCTCTTGGGGCAATGCATTGACCGCTTTTTGGATCAGCATGATTTGCTCTTTTTTTTCAAGACTATTCTCGGGAGACGGGGAACCATTCTGTATGTCATATGAACGGTTATCCTGTTTTGAGCTTTCCGGATTTTCAAGCGAGACCATCCTTTTTTTCCACCGGAACGCGGATGACTTGAGCCTGTTTTTACACGTGTTGATTGCGATTCGATAAAGCCATGTGGAAAACGACGATTGGAAACGGAACTTTTTTATAGCTTTGAAGACCTTTATGAATATCTCCTGAGCGCAATCGTTTGCTTCCTGATAATCTCCTAAGAACCAGTAAACCATGTTAAATAATTTGTCTTTATGTTTTATCACCAACTGGTCGAATGCCGCCATGTCACCGCCCTGAACGGCTCTGACAAAGGCCGCATCCGGGTCAGGTGAG
>JAFDEW010000009.1 GCA_019310125.1 Deltaproteobacteria bacterium
CCGGGTCAATATGATCATTTAATACACCAGAACTTATTGAAAAGTTACAATCGCTTGCAATTTTATTAAAGTTTTCACTACAACTGACCGATATGAAAGGTTAGATAAAGGCAAACCACTCGAAAGAGTGGGACGCAAAGCCACTGGCCTAAATCCCAAGATTCAGAGGATACGGCAGCAGGGTTGCCTGGCTGATTTATACCATCTTTGTTATATATCAAAAACAACTCTGCATTAAAACAACCCGTTGCTAACCTTATAAGGTAAACTCATTTAATTTCCGTGAAGCGTAGCCACTGGAGCGTTCCCCCTGTATTGGGATTCAAATGCGTTTGCTTTGGTTAATCTTATTATTGCTTTTATAGCTTTAGATTTTTTCATTTTTTTCGATCCGGAGGCTCTATGAGCAAAAAGCTGTCTGTTCCAGTATAGAAGGGAGGTAACCATCATGATTTCTTCATCAAAAATCACGTTATCCGCATTAAACGCCTTTGATAAAAAAATGAATGTGATCGCAAATAACGTGGCAAATGTGGAAACGGAGGAGTTCAAAAAAAGCAGAGCAACCTTAGTCGAAAGCCCTGAGAATAGTGTTAAAGTAGAGGTCACTCAACCGGAAGATCCCGGCCCCACTGTTGTTCAAGTCACAGATGGTCAATTTGAAGAAAAAGAGATGTCTAATGTGGATCTGGCAGAAGAAATTCCGCAATCTATAGTTGCACAAAGGGGATATGAGGCAAATATGGCAACAATCAGGACCCAAGACGAAATGCTAAATTCTATCCTGGACATCGTCGGTTGAGGGAATATCGCAATGACATAGACCATCCGGGAAGACCTTTAAAATAAGACTTTATTTTTCCCGCCTCTTACTGATTTTGCATGCCGGGCATCATGGGCATAGACATTTTATGGAACCCTCCCGGAATGTTAAAAAGAGAAGCAGGAACTGTTTTTTCCTGAATATTCCGGTATTCCATACTCATACTCCCTGATGTGCCTTGGGTTTGCATTTTAATAGGAAATTGGAGCTTGTCGGAAATCCAATATATTGCAGTGCCTGAAGATTTGTCATGGAAAGTATACCGGTATTTTGAACACATATACCCGTTTACCTTCTCTTTGCCCAGGTATTTTTTTCCCCCGAGCTTATCTATTTGATCCGGATCTACCGGCGCCATATTTTGCTGACTGCCTGCTTGCATTTCCATATACATCATTTGTGCCGGCATCAAAACCCAGACCACCTCTTTGTCTTTTCGAAAAATAGTTATCTGTTTTTGCCCTCCCATCATCATTTCCTGTCTGAAGTTGCCCTCTTTAAAAAACATTTTCCCTTCGATGTTTCCCATGGGCGAAGTATTAATCATATCTGCAGAAAATTCCGCAGCATTGCTGGACACCGAAAGCGATAGTACCGCTACAAAAAGTATGATCATAATTAGTCCGAACCGTAACTGTGTTTTCTTTTTCATATTTCCACTCCGTTGCATGAAATTAAGGGTTCAGTCAAAAAAAACTCTCTTCTGGCGGAGGAGTATAAAAATAAAACTCGTTGCGTGTCAACGGGAAAAATCTGCGGTTTTCCTTGGTAGCACTGTCAAAATATTGACTAATAATCGATCAACCCATGATCAATGCTTAGGATAGAGTTTAATTTGAACAATATCTTATTGATTTTATGAGATTTACTTACCTTCATTTCATACTGACAGTTCTGGCATGTGTCTTGCATATTTCAAAATTTGATAAAAACTCTTCTCATAACAGCAGGAAACAATTGTGAATATAAACGACGCAAACGGCGGGTTCCCTATACTTGTTGCGGAAGACGATCCGGTTGCCAGAAAAATTCTGAAAAGAACTCTTATCACGGAAGGTCATGAAGTTGTATCCGTAGAAAACGGACGCAAGGCATTTGACCTGTTTAAAGAAAGATTTTTCCCAATTATTCTGACAGACTGGATGATGCCTGAAATGAATGGTCTTGAATTATGCCGGGCCGTCAGGAATCATCAAACCTCAGGATATGTTTTTGTCATTATTTTAACATCCAAAGATTCAAAAAAAGATATTGTTACAGGACTAACTGCCGGAGCGGATGATTATGTCAACAAGCCTTTTAACCCTCCCGAGCTCAAGGCTCGCATAAAAACATGTATGCGGATTCTTGAGTTGGAAAGATCGCTTAAAAAAGCCAATGAAAACATAAGGATCTTGTCCATCACCGATCCTCTAACAAAATGTTATAACAGGGGCTATATTATGGACCGCCTGCCTCAGGAAATTAACCGGGCAATAAGATACGAGCGAGCCCTATCCTTAGTGCTATGTGACATCGATCATTTCAAAAAGGTTAACGATACATACGGGCACCAGGCAGGTGACAAGGTATTAATTGAATTTGTATATTCGATTAAACAATCCATTCGACAAGAATTGGACTGGATAGCCAGATATGGGGGGGAAGAATTTTTAATTGTACTTCCGGAAACAGGTCCTGAAGGGGCGCTCATCATGGCAGAACGACTTCGCAACACCATTAGTAAAAATAAGTTCATCGTTCATGAAAAAGCCTTTCACATCACATCCAGTTTTGGAATATCCGGTTTTGATTCTGCATCATCTGATGAAATTATTTCTTCTGAGGTGTTGATCAATGTAGCGGACCAACACCTTTACCAGTGCAAGCTTGAAGGCAGAAACAGGGTCAAGGCAGGATTTGTGAACAAGGACATCAGTCTAACATTTAATGATAAACGATCAATAACTGATGAGTAATATTCAGAATGAGGGGATAGATAATGAATGATTTAGCGGGGCCCATCGATATGACGGAAGTCATGGAAATCTTAGACGGTGATAAAGAACTTTTAATAGAATGTTTTGATGAGTTTCTAAGCGATATGCCCCAAACGCTTGCCGAAATTCAAAGCGCCATTGAACAAAAAAATGCATTAAACCTGGATGAAGCTGCTCACAAGCTCAAAGGCTCTCTGAGATATCTGGCTGCTGCTCAAGCCGCTGATGTTGCTTGTCAGCTTGAAATCATGGGCAAGGAACAAAATCTTGAATTATCAGATGACACGTTTAAGACCCTTAGTTGTGAATGTGAAAAGGTCAAGGAGTTTATGGAGCAATACAAGACAAAGACATAGGAGGGTACTTTATAGGACGTCACCCCAATTGGAATATTGGAATACCGGCATGTTATATCTCTACCGGGTGCATTACCAGTTTGTTAATTGCTATCCAAGACTTTTTGGTTTCAGGTGTCAGGTGTCAGGTGTCAGGAGTAAGAAACAAATTAGCTGATACCTGAAACCTGACACCTGAAACCCGATTGCAAGGCTTTCGCTCAAAAAATGAATAAGTTGGTTGAAAACCATTTTAACAAATCGGTAATGCTCCCTCTCTACCAATGGTGAGATATAGTTCCAATTTTAGATCTTAGAAAACCAATGACTGTTTACGAATAACGAATAACACCCTATCGAGTTTTGAATCGATCAGGATTTTATTAACTGGTGTTATAAATGGCAATAAAAACCTTAAGATCCAAAATACTGACAACCTTGACGATCGCCTCTATATTAACGGTGGTACTGGCGATATTTGGTATTGTCGGGGTTAATCATGTTGCCCGGACCGCAACCATCACACTGAATGAACGCATGCCAATATTAAAATGCTGTATGCGGACTCAACATACAATTTTATTAGAGGAATCGTTCATAGATAACGTCCTGTTAGTGCAACAGTATGATGAAATTGGCAAAATCAGGATCCTTGAAGAAAAGTTCCAAAATAGCTTAGTGGTATTCGATAAGTATATCAAGGCAATATTTTTGGGGACAGAAAGCAACGCATTTAAAAATTCCTCTGAAGGACTCACTTACGCTGAGCAGGAAAGAAACGGCCTGAAAAAAGATATTATAACAAAACAGGTCCCCCTTAAAATAAAGGAATTTGCAAAACAAGCATATACACATCATACCTCTTATATAACACATGCAAAAGAGATTATTAAAACCCAAAAGAAAATTTTAAGCTTAAAACTTGCAGGAAAAAATGAGGCGGTCAAAAAGATAAAGTCCGATCAGTTAGTCGCTATACGTATGGCAAAACATTTCAAAGAAATGATTAATGAAATACTCGATCAACTGTATCTTGCCGTCGACCGCTATTTTGAAAATGCCAATGAAGAAATTATCGCTACCCAAGATCTCATATTAAAATTACTATTAAGCAGCTCTTTTGTAATAATCTTTTTTTGCATGATATTTGGAATAATTATTTCCAAATCAATTTCAAAGCCGATTGTAAAACTTACTGAACTAACTGAAGAAATAGCAAACGGCAATTTATCAAAGCGACTGAAGATTAAATCAAAAGATGAGATCGGCAGATTGGCCGATTCATTCAATAAAATGATTAAAGAGATTAATACCTATAGAAGCAATTTAGAAAAAAAGAACAAAGATTTAGAATCATCCCACGAACAGCTCGAGCATGTCATTGAGCGTGCCAACCAGATGGCTTTTGAAGCCCAGGTCTCCAGCATAGCCAAGAGCGAGTTTTTGGCCAACATGAGCCATGAAATCCGAACGCCCATGAACGGCGTAATAGGCATGACAGATCTTTTAAAGGACACTGATTTAACGCCCGATCAAATTGAGCTGGCGGATGCGGTTACAAAAAGCGCCGAATCTCTTCTATCTATTATCAACGATATACTCGATTTTTCAAAGATCGAATCCGGAAAACTCGATCTGGAAAGCATAGACTTTGATCTAAGAACCACCCTTGAAGGCATAAGCGATATGCTGGCGCTAAAAACTTCTGAAAAAGGAGTCGAATTCATCTGCGATATTCATAACGATATACCGTCACGTCTTAAGGGAGATCCCGGACGCTTGCGACAGATTCTTATAAACCTCGGCGGAAATGCAATCAAGTTTGTTGAAAAAGGAGAAGTCTCAATACACGCATCTTTAGAAAACGAAACCGACCACGAGGTTACCATTAAATTTAAAGTGATCGACACCGGCATCGGAATCCCCAAGGACCGTATAGACAGTCTGTTTGACTCATTTACGCAGGTAGACGCTTCGACAACCAGAAAATACGGCGGTACCGGTCTGGGGCTTGCAATTTCAAAACAGCTTGTCGAACTCATGGGTGGAGAGATCGGTGTTGAAAGCGAAGAAGCCAAGGGTTCCACGTTTTGGTTTACAGCCATATTTGAGAAACAGACCTCGTCAAAGGAAGATAGCTTCGTTGTCATGGAAGATATCAAAGGTCAAAACATTTTAGTGGTTGATAACAATGCAACCCTCCGCCGGGTTTTTTCGGAGTACCTGACGTCCTGGGGATGCAGATTTGATAATGCAGACAACGGAGAAGATGCTCTTGACAAAATCATTAAAGCCAGGCAAAGGAATGATCGTTTTAGCGCAGCTATAATAGACAAGTATATACCCGGCATGGACGGTGAAACCCTTGGCCTCAAAATAAAGGCCGACCCGACCCTTTGCGATACAGCCCTTATTATAACAACCTCCATAGGTCAACGGGGAGATGCGTCACGCCTAAAGAAAGCCGGCTTTGCCGCTTTTTTGACCAAACCCGTTAAAAAATCACAACTCTATCACTGTATCAGGACAGTGTTAGGTAAAACAACGTCTCCGAAAAAAGAATTACCCTTTGTCACTCGATACACCATTGAAGAAAACAAAGCGACCGATACGCCTGACCAACTGAATCTTAATATACTTCTTGCCGAAGACAACAAGATAAACCAGAAGGTTGCAACAAGTATGTTGAAAAAGATGGGACACAATGTGGTTGTTGTAAACAACGGCAAAGAAGCGATTAAAGCATATAATAAGAATAAATTCGATTTGATTTTAATGGACGGCCAGATGCCGGAAATGGACGGACTGGAAGCAACAAAGAAAATAAGAAAGCTGGAAGATAAACTGAAAACTGAAAGTTCTAATGAAACATCAGCACCCATTACCAAATGCCCAACACCTATAATTGCAGTTACAGCAAATGCCATGAAAGGCGACCGCGAACGGTTTCTGGCCGCCGGCATGGACGACTACATAGCAAAGCCGATCAAAAAAGCAGACCTTGCAGAAGTCATCGCACGATGTATGAAAGGATAATTTTATCAAATATCGGGATGATAATGAAACAAACTTCCAAACAAAAACAGCATATTTCTTGCCGGACATTTCATATACGCGCCGCCGCCTGCCGGCTCAGGGTCAAAAGCATTGAGGTTCGGTCAGACTCAGTTGCAACGGATCGACCCACACTGGTCTTTCTACATGAAGGCCTTGGCTGTATCGAACTCTGGCGGGATTTCCCGGAAACACTCTGCCAAGCCACCGGCTGCCCCGGATTGGTATACGACAGAAAAGGCTATGGCGGCTCTGAAAAGTTTGAAGATCCATGGCCCCTGGACTACCTGCAAAAAGAATCTTTAATATACCTGCCCGAACTGTTAAAGGAATGTAATATTGATCATGCGATTCTCATCGGACACAGCGACGGCGGTACCATTGCATTAATCACCGCCGCCATTCATGGCAATGTGGTTTGCGCTATAATTACAGAAGCCGCTCACATTTTTGTTGAAGAGCTAACAATTATAGGCATCCGTAAGGCGGTTGAAGCGTTTGAAAGAACTCCTTTAAAGGAAAAGCTCGCCCGCTATCACAAAGAAAATACAGAAACGATTTTTTACCGCTGGGCGGATAGATGGCTTTCGCCAGAATTTTTGAGCTGGAATATTGAAAGATATCTTCCTAAAATAACCTGCCCAATCCTTGTACTTCAGGGTAAAGATGATGAATATGGAACTCCTGCCCAGATCCAAAACATCGTCGGCCACGTATCCGGACCTGCCTATTCAAGGCTGATACCGGACTGCGGGCATGTCCCCCATTTTCAGGCAAAAAATGCTGTCCTATCCGAGATGACACAATTTATAAGAACAATTATCACATAAAAAGTAAAGAATCTTGGCCCAAAGGACCAGGCTTTGTTTTATCCCCATAGGGGATTTGCTTTGTTGGAAGCTCATTGACTTATTGAAATTCCAAATAACAAACCCCAAAAAACAAACAAATAACAATAACCGAAATTCAAAATCCCAAAAAAAATAATCGCTTTGCCTACGGCCCGGCGGGAACCGGTTTGGAATTTGGAATTTTTAATTTGAGATTTATTTGGAATTTGGTGCTTGGGATTTGTGATTTTAGACACCAAACTCCAAGGCAAAGCCGGAAAACTCTGACCCCCGCAATGCGGGACAGGCTTGGCCCATCGAAGATCCCGCTTCGCGGGGAAGAAGCAGGTTTTTCAAGACAAAATTAAAAAAGCCCTGTCTTTTCAGGCAGGGCTTTTTGATATTGAAATTGGAGGCACGGGTTATTCTTTTACTTGGGAATCTCCGGCATCATCTTCAACCTTTTTAGCTTCAGGTTCTTTGGATTCAGTTTCTTCTGATTCAACAGGTGCCTCGGCCTGCTTCTCAAGCATATCATCTGAATCTTCAGCAGTGAATTCGGTTTTTACCTCTGCTTCTTTTTCTTCAGTCACATCTTTCTCTTTATCGACGATGTCTTTTTCTTCTTCAGCGGCTTCAGTGACTTTTTCTTTCGATTCAATCTCTTTTTTCTCTTCCGATTTCTTTTTTTCAGGTTCTTTCTTTTCAGCAATCTGCTTTTTCTTAAGAGCTACTTTATCTTTCTTTTTTATTTTCTTCTTTTCCCCCTCTTCGGAATAAATCAACTCAATCAAGGAAATCGGTGCTGCATCTCCGGGCCGTCTCCCCAGTTTAACAATTCGGGTATAACCGCCGGATACGGAGCCGAATCTTTGGGCAGCTTCCGCGAACAGTTTATGAACCACATCCTTTTCCCTTATGATTGAAAGCGCCTGACGCCTTGCATGAACATCACCGCGTTTCGCCAGCGTAATCAAATTGTCGGCCCATCGCCTTAATTCCTTCGCTTTGACATCAGTTGTACGGATACGTTCATGTTTAAAGAGAGAGGTAACCATATTTCTGAACATGGCAGTCCTGTGACTGCTCGTTCTATTTAATTTTAAACCGGCTTTTCGATGTCTCATGGAACAAACTACTCTCCTTCCTCTAAGTCTTCCTCAGGTGCCTCAAATCCTTCCAGCTTCATCCCGAGAGAAAGATCCATTTCACTTAAGACTTCTTTAATCTCGTTTAGAGATTTTCTTCCAAAGTTTTTGGTTTTTAGCATTTCTGCCTCGGTTTTGTTGACCAGTTGATAAATTTTGACGATATTGGCATTCTTAAGACAGTTTGCACTGCGTACGGAAAGCTCAAGTTCTTCAACGCTTTTATAAAGATTTTCATTGAATTTAATCTTTTCCTTCTCTTCGATTTTTTTCTCGGGTTCCGGCTCAAGATCTTCGTCAAAATTTATAAAATAAGTCATCTGTTCCTTTAAAATCTTGGCAGCATATGCAACAGCGTCCTCAGGCAAGACACTCCCGTCTGTCCAGACCTCTAAGGTGAGTTTGTCATAGTCGGTTTTTTGACCGACACGGGCATTGCCCACCACATAGGTTACACGTTTAATAGGTGAAAAAACCGCATCTATCGGTATCGTTCCTAAAGGTGCGTCTTCATCTTTGTTGGCTTCGGATAAAGAATACCCTTTATGTGTTTTGACGGTCATGGTCATCTTCAATTTTGCGCCATCCGAAAGTGTCGCAATATGCCGATCGGAATTTATCACCTCACACCTTCCGTCATCACTAGTGATATCACCCGCGGTAACTTCACCTTTTTCTTTTGCATCGATGCGTACGGTTTTCGGTTCAGAATCGGAAACCTTAAAGCGCACCTCTTTTAAATTTAGGATAATTTCGGAGACATCTTCGTATATACCTTCGATAACACTGAATTCATGCATAACATCATCAATCTTTACAGATACAATAGCAGCGCCATAAAGAGAAGAAAGTATGATCCGCCTTAAAGAATTCCCAATGGTTATGCCAAATCCCCTTTCAAGAGGTTCACAAACAAATTTACCGTAAGAGGGCTTACTGGTTACCTGAACCTTTTCCGGCTTTATCATTTTTTGCCAGTTCATGCACATGAGCTCATTCGATGACATTATCATATCTCCAAATTATGGTCTCAGAGGATGATCAGAAGGATATGTGACAGGCGATATTGGTATGTTCTTACATTTTCAATATCTCATATCCTAGATCTCACTTTACTTGGAATAAAGCTCCACTATAAGTTGCTCCTGAATGGGAGTTGTTATATCTTCTCGGGTGGGAAAACTTTTTACAATCCCTTTAAAATTCTCTTTTTCCAAATCAAGCCATTGTGGAACGCCTCGCCGCACTACGATATCGAGTGAATCTCCTATGGTCTGAACCTTACGGCTTTTTTCCCGGACTTCGATCACATCGCCTATTTTGATCAGGTATGACGAAATATTAACTTTCCTGCCATTAACAAGAAAGTGATTGTGGCCTATAAGATGGCGACCTTGAGACCGGGAATTGACAAAACCCATACGATAAACCACATTGTCAATCCTACGTTCCAGCATTACCAACAAATTTGTGCCGGTAATGCCTCTCTGGTTGTCCGCCCTCTTGAAAAACAAATGAAACTGTTTTTCTGAAAGCCCGTACATACGTTTTACTTTCTGTTTTTCTCTTAACTGAATTCCGTAGTCCGAAATTTTTCTTCCACGGCGTTGACCGTGCTGACCCGGCGGATAACTCCGTCGATCAAAAGCACACTTGTCTGAATAACAACGATCTCCTTTGAGAAACAGTTTCAAGTTTTCGCGCCGGCAAAGCCGGCATACCGAACCTATGTATCGTGCCAAGTATTCCCCCCTAGTTTCTTATCTATAATTTTTGTGATTTTTGTGGCAAATTTATCTAAAAATTATGACTTTCTTATCGAAAATAATTTTATTTTTTCGATTGAAAATTGAATAGTTAAGGATTCCCTCTAATTTTATTTTTATAAACAAAAACAATGGAGCATCGCAACCACATTAAATAGTCAATCGTCAATATTCAATAATCAATTTTTTAAACCCTGCGTCTTTTTGGCGGCCGACAGCCATTATGCGGTATGGGTGTTACATCTTTAATCATCACAACATTGAATCCTGCTGCCTGTAAAGATCGAAGGGCTGACTCTCGACCGGAGCCCGGACCTTTGACATACACCTCAACATTTTTCATCCCATGCTCCATGGCCTTTTTTGCCGCATCTTCTGCTGCAAGCTGAGCAGCAAATGGAGTGCTCTTCCGTGATCCCTTAAAGCCCTGAACACCTGAACTAGACCAAGCGATAACATTTCCGGCAGGATCTGTAATTGTAACAATTGTATTATTAAACGTCGACTGGATATGTACAACACCGGTTGATATATTCTTCTTTTCTCTCTTTTTGGTCCGGATTTTCTTTTTCGCCATGTATTATGCCTCTGCCTTTTTACTGGTTTACTTCTTTTTAATTCCGCCTTTTTTCTTTACAGCAGACCGTTTCGGTCCTTTTCGCGTACGTGCATTTGTGCTTGTCCGTTGTCCCCGAACCGGAAGAGATTTTCGATGGCGAAGCCCACGATAAGATCCCAGATCCATCAATCTCTTTATATTCATAGAGACTTCTGTACGAAGTTCTCCCTCAACTTTGTATTCGCTGTCGATTACCTTTCGGATTCTATTAACATCAGACTCTGACAAATCATCTGTCTTGGTACCCGGATCAATATTAAGGTGATGGAGTATTCGTTTTGATATGCTTGGACCTATACCGTAAATATATGTCAGCCCTATCTCAACCCGCTTACGTCTTGGTAAATCAACACCCGCAATTCTTGCCAAAGCTTATCCTCCTTTATCCTTGCCTTTGTTTGTGTCGCTTATTTTCGCAAATAACTCTGACAACACCTTTTCTACGAACAATCTTACACTTAGCGCATATCTTTTTCACCGATGACCTGACTTTCATATGATATACTCCTTTAGTTCGATACCGATCATCTCCTTATTTCGATCTGTATGTTATTCTGCCTCGGGACAAATCGTAAGGTGAAAGTTCAACCGTAACTTTGTCCCCGGGAAGAATTTTTATAAAATGCATACGCATCTTTCCGGAGATATGGGCAAGAACTTGGTGTTTATTTTCCAGTTCTACCTTGAACATTGCATTGGGCAGTGTTTCAAGCACCGTGCCCTCTACCTTAATCGCCTCTTCCTTTGCCATATTGTATCCCCCGTCGCGCCGCCTTGTTTAGTGCCTGAACGAAAACTGTCTTTTCCGCCAATATCTGCGTCAGACTCAAATTTTAATCCTCGAAATACTACCCGTATTCCTGTGGTTAAAATTTTCGTCTTCCTTGATCTTAACGAAAAATCCTATTTTTCTTTCGGGCACTATTTAAGACAATCAGAATCGGCACCTCATTTTAGGCCCGTTTCTTTTTCAAAAATCCTTCATAGTGGCGGGTCAGCATATGAGATTCTATTTGCTGAATCGTATCAATCGCCACCCCTACAACAATCAGAAGCGCGGTGCCGCCGAAATAAAAAGGAACGTTAAACTTTGTTATCAAAACCGATGGAAGTACGCATACTGCAGAGACATATATGGCGCCTCCAAGTGTAATACGGGTCAACACCCTGTCAATGTGATCCGCCGTCCGCTTACCCGGACGGATCCCCGGAATATATCCCCCCTGCTTTTTCATATTATCAGCAACATCAGCAGGGTTAAAGGTGACCGCAGTATAAAAATAACAGAAAAAGAATATAAACCCGACATACAGCGACTCATACACAATATTGCCCGGTCTCACCGCCGAAGCCAAACTCTGCATCCACGGAATGGTTATGAAACTGGCTATAGTCGCTGGAAACATTATAATTGATGACGCAAAAATCGGCGGTATAACACCGGACGTATTAACCTTCAACGGCAGGTGGGTACTCTGACCGCCATACATCTTGCGGCCGACAACCCGTTTGGCATATTGAACCGGTATCCGTCTCTGACCTTGCTCCATATAGATAATAAACCCTACAACCATTATCATCAGTACAAGCAAAATGATCACGGGAAATATTCCCATTTCACCGGTTGAAAGGAGACGGAACGTGTTTCCAATTGCAATCGGCATTCGAACAATAATACCGGCAAAGATAATCAACGAAATACCGTTACCAATGCCTCGTTCTGTAATCTGTTCACCCAACCACATAATAAACGCTGTTCCGGCCGTCAGAGTCATAACCGTCATAATCCTGAATTCCCAACCCGGATGTATCACCACCGGAGCACCGCCGGGGGAGCTCATACTCTCGAGGCCGATACTAATGCCAAATCCCTGGATGATACTCAACAATATCGTACCGTAACGGGTGTACTGGGTAATTTTTTTGCGTCCCTGCTCACCTTCCTTTGATAACCGCTCAAGATGCGGTATGGTCACAGTTAAAAGCTGCAAAATTATCGATGCGCTAATATAGGGCATAATCCCGAGAGCAAAAACGGAAAGCCGTTCTAATGCACCGCCCGAGAACATATCGAAAAGACCCAGCAGCGTCCCTTCTTTCCCTTCAAAAAAAGTGGCCAGCGCCGTACCGTCTATGCCCGGTGTCGGAACATGCACACCCACACGGTAGACGATCAGAAGCCCCAATGTGAATAAAATCCGTTTCTTTAGTTCAGGAATTTTAAATATGTTGCCGAATCCACCGCCAACCATGCTATAAAACCTCTATATTCCCACCGGCTTCCATGATCTTCTCCCTGGCGCTTTTACTGAGCATGTTTACCTTTATTGTTAGAGATGTTTTGATCTCGCCGTGTCCGAGCAGTTTAATACCGTCTCTTCTTCCTTTAACAAGACCGGCCATAACAAGTGCCGCCTCATCCACGACACTGCCGCTTTCAAATTTTGCCAGGTCACGAATATTAATAACTGCTATTTTCTTTTTAAATATATTTGTAAAACCCCGTTTGGGAAGACGGCGATGGATAGGCATCTGTCCGCCCTCAAAGCCGGGCCTTACGCCGCCTCCGGATCGGCTGTTATGTCCCTTTGTTCCTCTACCGGCTGTTTTGCCTTTACCTGATCCCACACCACGCCCCACGCGTTTTCGTGGCCTACGGGATCCTTTTGGGGGTGACAATTCATTCAGTTTCATTAATCTTCTCCTCAACGTTAACCAGGTGCGATACAACGTTGACCATCCCACGAATGGAAGCCGTATCCTTAAGCTCAACCGTTCTGTTCATTTTTGTCAGCCCCATGCCGCGCAATACCTTGCGGTGCTTTTCCGGCCTTCCAATCATACTTCTAACAAGAGTTACTTTTAATGTTCCAGACATTTATGATTCCTTCTAACTTACACTTGCCGACATCGGATTGAATATCGAAGTTCTTTTTTATCTCATCAATTCAACTGGTTGGAAGAAATTGCCTTTGTTCCATAAAGACAAGATGATACTGATTTTCCAATCTTCAATTGTCATTATTCAATCTTCAATATTAAAGATCTTCCACTCTTTTACCCCGTCTGGCGGCAACCTGCTCACGGCTCTGCAACTGGCATAGCCCTTCAATAGTAGCTTTAACAACATTATGAGCATTATGTGATCCCATACATTTTGTAAGAATGTTCTGAACGCCCACAGCTTCAAGTACCGCCCGAACCGCACCACCTGCAATAAGACCGGTGCCCTGGGAAGCAGGTTTTAACAAAACTCGTCCTGCTCCATACTTTCCTGTAACCACATAGGGTATTGTTCCATCAACCAGGGGTACCTTGACCATGTTTTTTTTCGCTTTTTCTATTCCTTTACGAATCGCTTCAGGCACCTCACCGGCTTTCCCGAGCCCATAACCGACACTCCCTTCGCCATCACCGACAACAACGATAGCACTGAAGCTAAACCTGCGGCCGCCTTTGACAACTTTCGCAACCCGGTTAATGTAAACAACCTTGTCGATTAACTGATCTTCGCCTTTATCCTGCTTGAACAAAAATCTGCCTCCTTCGCCCATTAGTTAAATAGATGCGTTAATTAAAACGGCTAAAAATCGAGACCTGCTTCACGCGCACCATTAGCTACAGCTTTAACACGCCCGTGAAATAGAAACCCGCCACGGTCAAAAACAACCTTTTTTAAACCTTTTTTAATGGCCCGTTCACCGATAAGTTTTCCTATGAAATCTGCTG
The DNA here is from genome assembly GCA_019310125.1 of Deltaproteobacteria bacterium. Taxonomy (GTDB): domain Bacteria; phylum Desulfobacterota; class Desulfobacteria; order Desulfobacterales; family UBA11574; genus S5133MH16. The sequence goes on from JAFDEW010000009.1 coordinate 14,284, forward strand.
CCGTAATCTTGTTTTCAAATTTTGGTTGTTCTTTAACAGTTTTTTCCAGACTTGATGCGGCCACAAGAGTATGTCCCTGCTCATCGTCAATAACCTGAGCGTAAATATGTTTTGAGCTTCGAAAAACATTCAACCTGGGCCGCTCCTGCGTACCGATGAGATGTTTTCTTATCCTTTTTTTTCTTTTCAAACGTGCTTGTTTCTTTAAATCCAACTTCCCCATTTTCAATATCCTTATGCGTCTTTAACTCCTGTCTTTCCGGCCTTACGCTGAATATGTTCCTCAGCATACTTTATCCCTTTACCCTTATAGCGTTCCGGAGGTCGCAATCTCCTGATTGATGCAGCGGTATGCCCCAGCAATTCTTTGTCTATGCCGGTAAGTCTGATAATATTTTTTTTGTCAACTGCGGCGGAAATCCCCTCGGGAAGATCAAAATTAACCGGATGTGAATGGCCAAGATTAAATTCAATCTGGTTGCCGTTCAGTATGGCGCGATAGCCGATACCATTTATCTCCAGAACCCTTTCAAACCCTTGGGTCACCCCGGTAACCATATTGGCGACAAGGCTCCGCGTAAGTCCTTGCAACGCGCGGTTGGTCCTGGTATTTTCAATAACATCCACCCGTATCATCCCGTCTTCTATCTTGAGATCCACAGCAGCGTGTATTGCTCTTGTAAGGACCCCTTTTTCGGATTCTACGGTGATTACCCCGTCTTTATATTTTATTTTAGTGTTATCAGGCACCGATATCGGTGCTTTGCCTACTCTGGACATTGATTACTTCCTTTTTATCATCGGTCAAGAACCATCCGTTACCGGTCATCATAAGTGATCGTAATTTACCAATGACGACTGTCAATCCTACCAAATATTGCAGAGGATCTCGCCTCCTAATTTTTCAGACCTGGCCTGTTTATCCGTCATTATCCCCTTTGATGTTGATAAAACCGCAATCCCCATACCGTTCAACACGGGTTTTATGTCCCTGCTCTTTACATAAAGCCGCCGGCTCGGTTTGCTCACTCGTTCAAGGCCGATAATCGTGTTGGTCTGTTCTTCATCATATTTAAGGTAGACGCGCAATATTCCCTGCTTATTATCTTTAATGAATTTATAATTTCTTATAAACCCCTCATCCTTTAATACTCTGGCCAAATCGGTTTTTAGCTTTGATCCGGGAATATCAATACTGTTGAACTTTGCCTTGCCGGCATTTCTGATCCGGGTCAACATGTCCGCAATTGGATCACTCATCGCCATAGCTTTCTCCGTTATTGAAATCGTTTTCCGTTTTATGTTTTATGTTTTAAAAATATGAATGAGGTCCCAAGTATCAAGCCCGCTTAAAACCTAAAATTTAACACTTAAAACCTATCTTAAAATATTACCAACTTGATTTCACTACACCAGGGAGCTTGCCTCCTGAAGCAAGATTTCGAAAACAGATGCGACAAATTCCGAACTTTCTTAAAAAACCTCTCGGCCTGCCGCAAATCGGGCAGCGGTTGTATCGCCTCACTTTGAATTTAGGTTCTCTCATTGCCTTGATTCTAAGAGCTTTTCTTGCCAAATTTACCTCCCTCTTTAAATTGACTCTTGAAGATTGATCATTCCTTAAATCTTCAATTCCTAAATGGCATTCCCATCAGCTTCAGCAGTTCTTTACCCTCTTCATCAGTCTTTGCCGTCGTAACGATAGAGATATTAAGGCCTTTAATCTTATCAATTTTATCGTATTCGATCTCCGGAAAAATAATATGCTCTTTAATGCCCAGTGAATAATTACCATGACCATCCAGCGCTTTTCCCGAAAGACCTCTGAAGTCACGAACACGAGGCAACGCTATATTGACCAGTTTGTAATAATAATCGTACATACGTCTGTGCCGTAGGGTAACCATGCAGCCTATGGGCATTCCTTCCCGTAGCTTAAACGCTGCGATCGATTTTTTTGCACGGGTTACAACCGGTCGCTGGCCGGCTATAATCTTAAGCTCCTCCGAAGCCGAATCAAGCAGTTTGACATTATGAATTGCTTCACCCAGTCCCATATTCAAAACGATTTTCTCAAGTTTTGGGACCTCCATTATGTTTTTATACTTAAAGGTCTCAATCAACCTGGGGACAACCTCTTTATGATAATAATCTTTTAACTGTGACATTCACTTCCTCCGGCACCCGGACCTAAGAATCTATAATTTCGTTGCATTTCCTGCAAACACGTACTTTTTTCCCATCATCAAGCCGTTTCATCTTTACCCGTACAGGGGTTATGCATTTGCTGCACATCAGCATGACGTTGGACCAGTGGATAGGAGCTTCACTCTCAACAATCCCGCCTTGTCTTTGAGTGGCGCTGGGCCGGGTATGCCGCTTAACAATGTTAATATTTTCGATAAGAAGCCGGTTGCTTTTCTTTTTTATACCCAGCACCTTACCGATCTTTCCCCTGTCTTTGCCCGCAAGAACTTTTACTTTATCGTCTTTTTTTATATGCCATCTATTTTGAGCCATGAATCACTTCTCCATAGGTCCGTAATATTTTAAAACTTATAAAACTTTTGCTCATTAAAGTCATTGCTCATTTTCCGCGGTTCATTCATTGCCGTTAGCGGTTCACCGATTTCTGTTCATGTTTCACCCGGCGCCCTTAGCCGTTAACCGACAACTATAATACCTCAGGGGCCAGCGAAATGATTTTCATAAACCTTTTGGCTCGCAGTTCCCTTGCCACCGGACCAAATATGCGGGTTCCCATGGGTTCCTTGTTTTGTGAAATTAAAACAGCAGAATTATCATCAAATCTTATATAGGATCCATCCAGTCTCTTGATTTCCTTTTTGGTGCGAACAACAACGGCTTTTACCACATCTCCTTTTTTGACCTTGGTATTGGGAATGGCTTCTTTAACAGATACAACAATTATGTCGCCGACACTGGCATATCGTCTGCGGGAACCTCCAAGAACTTTGATACAATACAATATCTTTGCGCCTGAATTGTCTGCCACGGTCAATCTCGTTTCAGCCTGAATCATTTTCTTAGCTTTCCTTATATAATTCGTAAAAAACCGTATTCATTATGTCATATAACAATCAAACAGCTTTTTCGACTATTCTGCTCACCCGCCATCTTTTCATCTTGCTAATAGGTCTGGACTGTATGATCAAAACTTTATCTCCAACCCCTGAGCCATTGTTTTCATCATGAGCGGCGAATTTTGATCGCCTCCTGACATACTTTTGATAAAGTTTATGCTTAACCAGTCTCTCAACCAGGACAATTACCGTTTTGTCCATCTTGTCGCTGACAACTGTCCCCACCATCTGTCTTCTTAAAATTCGTTTTTTCATGGCAACAACTATTCTTGGCCTGTTTTTTGGTATAATTAGTTTTTGGTTATGAAATTTGCGCTTTTATTTTCAAGTCATTTCGCATTGCCACCAAGACGCCAAAACACTAAGAAAAAATAATAAATATATCCTTTGGGTCTTTGTGGCAAATATTTTTTTCTTCTGTTTTATCCATGTTAAGCTTCTTTTGTTATGGTTTTCACCCTGGCAATTTCTCGCTTGATCTGCTTCATCTTCTGGGAATTCTCAAGCTGACCAATTTCGTGCTGAAAGCGCAGATTAAACAGCTCCTCTTTAAGATCGTTTGCTTTTCGCAACTTTTCTTCCAGACTCAACTCTCTGATCTCGCTCGGTTTCATTAAAAATTACCCCTCTCTATGAATCTGGTTTTTACAGAAAGCTTATGTGAAGCAAGCCTGAGCGCTTCCTTTGCCATATGCCGGGGAACCCCCTCCATCTCATAAAGGACTCTTCCGGGACGAACCACTGCAATCCATCCTTCAGGAGCCCCCTTTCCTTTACCCATCCTGACTTCAGCAGGTTTTTTGGTAAACGGTTTGTCGGGAAATATTTTTATCCACATTTTGCCGCCTCTTTTAACATGCCGAGTCATTGCGACACGGGCGGCTTCAATCTGCTTTGAGTTGATTCTGCCGCATTCTATGGCCTGCAATCCAAATTCACCGAAATCAAGGTTGCATCCCCTGTGCGCGGCTCCCTTTGTTCTGCCTTTTTGCTGTTTTCGATATTTTACCTTCTTGGGACTAAGCATGTCCGATATCTCCGTTACTTCGTGAAACCTCTGAAAAAACTTTAATTTTCAAAGTCCATTATATTATTCGTATCAATTTAGACAAACTCGTAAAAAATCTTCTATAATAAAAAAAACTCAACTACCGATCTTTTCCGCATTTTTCTTCAAAATCTCGCCTTTAAAAATAAATACCTTGATACCGATAATTCCATATGTCGTACGAGCATCAATAAAACCGTAGTCTATATCAGCTCTTAAGGTATGTAGAGGAATGCGACCCTCTCTATATTGTTCGGTTCTGGCCATCTCAGCGCCGCCCAGACGACCGGAACAAATAACTTTTATCCCCTTGGCGCCAAAACGCATGGCTGAAGAAATGCCGCGTTTCATTGCACGTCGAAATGCAACCCTTCGTATAATCTGAAGCGCAATATTCTCGGCCACGAGCTGGGCATCAATCTCGGGTTTTCTTACCTCCTGAATGTCGATAATAACTTCATGAGATACGATCTTTTCAAGCTCTTTCTTGAACAACGCAATTTCAGCTCCCTTTTTCCCGATGACAATTCCAGGCCTGGATGTAAAAATGCGTAGCCTGACACGCTTGGAAGACCTTTCGATTTCAATCTTGGAAATACCCGCATGGTAGAGTCTTTTTTTTATAAACTTTCTGATATTATAATCTTCCAAGATATAATCGGCGTAATTTTTTCCAGCATACCACCGGGAATCCCAGGTCTTAACAATACCCAATCTCAATCCTATAGGATTTACTTTCTGGCCCAAACTTTCCCCCCCCTTCTATATGGAATCTTCAGCTAAAATAACTGTAATATGAGCGGTCCTTTTTAATATGCGTGTCCCCCTGCCTCGTGCCCTTGCTTTGAAACGTTTCAACGTGGGGCCCTGGTCTGCAATAATGTTTCGAATCACCAGTGAATCTACGTCGATATCCATATTATGTTCCGCATTTGCTACAGCGCTTCGTATAATTTTTTCAACGATATGTGCCGCCTTCTGCGGCATAAATTTGAGCATATTCAAACCATCTTCTGCCCGCCTTCCCTTCACAGCCCCCACCAGCATGCGAACTTTCTGAGGAGAAATGCGTACATATCGTGATACAGCTTTAACTTCCATTACAAACATTTCCTTTTTCGACGGCCTTATAACTACCGTTTCACTCTTGATTTCTTATCCGCAGCGTGCCCATAAAAAGTCCGGGTCGGTGAAAATTCACCCAGCTTATGCCCCACCATGTCTTCCGATATAAATACGGGAATAAACTTTCTTCCATTATGAACCGCCAGTGTAATGCCCACCATTTCGGGCACTATTGTTGACCTTCTAGACCAAGTTCTGACAACTCTGTTGCTCCGAGTCTCTTGGGCGGACCGCACCTTATTTAACAGTTTCGAATCAATAAAAGGACCTTTTTTCAATGACCGTGGCATAACTTCTCCTGCTATTTCTTTGTACGCTTTTTGACAATTAACCGAGTACTTTTCTTTTTTCTTCGAGTCTTAAAACCTTTTGAAGGAACCCCCCACGGACTGCAGGGGTGCCGTCCGCCTGAAGATCTTCCTTCGCCTCCGCCCATTGGATGGTCAACCGGATTCATGGCAACCCCTCTGACCTTGGGACGCCTGCCGAGCCAACGCTTTCGCCCCGCTTTGCCCAAAGATATATTCTCATGAATCACATTCCCGAGCTGACCTATCGTGGCCTTGCAGTTTAAAAGTACCATTCGAACTTCACCGGAGGGAAGCTTTATCAACGCATACTTATCTTCTTTTGCCATCAACTGAGCATATGTCCCGGCGCTCCTGACAATCTGGCCGCCTTTCCCGATATGGAGTTCGATATTATGAATATGCGTACCCAGTGGGATATTTTTCAACAGCAACGTATTTCCGGGCTTAATATCTGCTTCAGGTCCTGAAATCACGGTATCGCCGACCTTAAGATTAATCGGAGCCAGGATATACCGCTTTTCACCATCTGCATAATTCAAAAGAGCAATTCTCGCAGACCGATTCGGATCATATTCTATAGTGGCAACCTTGGCAGGAATTCCTATTTTATCTCTTTTAAAGTCGACAATCCTGTAATGCCGTTTACTCCCCCCGCCACGATGCCTGCAGGTAATACGACCATGGACATTACGGCCGCCTTTTTTCTTGATAACCCCTATCAGACTCTTTTCAGGGGTAGTGCTTGTGATCTCATCAAATGTTGAATAGGATTGAGACCGCCTCCCGGGAGAGGTGGGTTTTACTTTTTTTACACCCATTATATACCCCTTTTATGCTCCTTCAAAAAAATCTATACGTTCACCAGGCATCAATTTAACGACCGCTTTCTTCCAGTTCCGGCGCTTTCCCACAATCCGGCCCCTTTGTTTGGTCTTGCCCTTAACCTGCATGGTTCTTACCGTATCCACATTTACCTTAAAAATATTTTCGATAGCCCGTTTAATTTCAACCCGATTCGCCTTTCGGTCTACCTCGAATGACATCTGGTTGTAATCCTCTTTTTGAATACTGGTCTTTTCAGTAATCAAGGGCCGCTTAATAATATCATATGGATTCATCCGAGCAGTCTCCCTTCAATGCTCTTTATCGAAGACTCAAGCAAAACGACATTCTCATACTTAAGAATGTCATATACATTCAACCCTTCGACTCTCAACACTTTTATATTGGGAACGTTCCGGGCTGAAAGTTCCAGGGTTTCATTCTTTTTTTCGGTTATAATTAATGCATTTTTCGTGTTCAATGCATTCATAACCTTAACAAATTCCCTGGTCTTAATTGTATCAAGTCCGAATTCGTCAAGCACAACAAGGTTTTCTTGCTTCAATTTACTGCTCAATGCCATTTTAAGGGCCAGCCTTCTGACTTTTTTGGGAACCTTGTATGCATAGGATCGGGGATCAGGACCAAAAGTAGAACCGCCGCCTCTCAAAAGTGGTGACTTAATATCCCCTCTACGAGCACGTCCGGTTCCTTTCTGTTTAAAAAGTTTTCTGCCACTGCCTTTAACATCACTTCGATGTTTTACCGACGCAGAACCGGAACGTCTGCTTGCAAGTTGCATGGTCACAACTTCGTGCAATACACTCCCGTTAACGGGTATATTGAAAATGGCATCCACAAGATCGATCTGTGAAACCTTTTGTGCTTTACTATTTATTACGTTTACAACCGCCATAACACCGTCTCAATAATTCTATTTTTCAAATTTGGGTTTTTTGATTTCAACCACACCATGCCCGGAACCCGGGACAGCGCCTTTTATTAGCATAAGGTTTTGTTCCGGCCGGATATCGACAATTTTCAGATTTCGAACTGTTTTACGGGTGTTCCCATACTGGCCGGGCATTTTCTTGCCCCTGATAACTTTTGCAGGCCAAGCACTGCAACCGATGGACCCGGGAATTCTATGGCTGTGACTCCCATGGGTTTTCTTGCCGCCATGAAATCCGTGCCGCTTAATCACACCGGCAAACCCCCGTCCTTTGGTCGTACCGGTAACATCAATGCG
>JAFDEW010000464.1 GCA_019310125.1 Deltaproteobacteria bacterium
TCCGGGACGCTGTATAAAGAGCTTTACCGTCGTTCATTCAAAAAATCTGATAAAACAGCGGCTCTTGATAGTTTTCGGCGCATTATCAAAAATTATCCAAAAAGCGCATACAGATCCAAGGCGCAACATGCCCTGCGAGATCTTTTTCCCAAAGGCATTCCAAAGATTGCATCCAAACGCAAACCTATCAAAAAAAGTCCTGTGACGCCTTCAGAAGATGACATCGCAAAGCAAATAAAAAAATACTCTTATGTCAAAACCTCGGTCAAACCCCATGTCAAGGGTCCTAAAGGGAGTACGGGCACGGTTGTGGCACTCAGGTTCTGGTCTAACCCGAGCTACACCCGTGTTGTCATCGATGCGGACAGTGAGATGGGCTATTCACACAGGCTCCTGAAAGAGGATATTACCCTCCGGAAACCCCATCGATTGTATGTGGATTTAGACAACAGCAGACTGGGACAAGATATTAAAAAATATATTCCAATCAATGACAACCTGCTCAGCGACGCTCGTGCAGGGCAATACACATCGGATATGGTCCGGGTGGTTATTGATATCAAATCCTTTAAGACGTACAAGATATTTTCCTTAAAGAATCCTTTTAGGATCGTCATCGATGTCTGGGGAAAGGGGGAGCGTGTCGCGCCAAGGGTGGTAAGGAAAGATAAAAAAGGCGGCAAGATTGCTCCCGGCGCTCTGGCAAAGCAGCTCGCTCTGGGCGTAAAACGAATTGTTATCGATCCGGGGCACGGCGGGCGCGATTATGGCGCTCCCGGTTATTTAAAGGGGGTTCACGAAAAACATGTTGTCCTGAAACTTGCCCGGCGGCTGGCCAAAAAGATCCGGGAAAAATTGCACTGTGAGGTCATGATGACGCGCACGACCGACAAGTATCTTACCCTTGAAGAACGAACCGCTTTCGCCAACACAAAAAACGCAGACCTTTTCATCTCGATTCATACCAATGCCGCGAGGAATAGACGAGCATACGGCATTGAAACCTTTTTCCTGAATCTGGCAACAGATGATGATGCTATTTTAGTGGCGGCCAGGGAAAATGCCACGTCAACAAAAAATATCAGCGACCTTCAGACGATTTTAAGCGATCTCATGCAAAACGCCAAGATCAACGAATCCAGTCGCCTGGCCGTCCATGTCCAGAAGTGCATGTGTAAAGATTTGAAAAAGCGCTACAGCAGGATAAAAAATAAAGGCGTAAAGCAGGCGCCTTTTTATGTTCTTTTGGGTGCCCAGATGCCTTCCATTTTAATAGAAACCTCCTTTATCAGCAATTCCAGGGACTGCAAAAGATTAGTCAATTCAAAATATCAGGATCGAATGTGCGATGCCATTGTCAATGGTATCCGCAAGTATATCAATGAGACAAACCCCACGGCATTTTTAAAACACAGCCGCCAAAAGGGGTCGTCCGGATACGGAGGGTAATTGCAGGGATAGTGATCTATCGTAAATTCAGATTCAACATGTTTTAATGAAGAATCCACAGCTTGAAGGCATTTTAAAGATGAACGTCGAACATCGAACATCGAACGTTGAACATCGAATAATGTATTCTACCATTTATTTAGTCATAAAAAATTTGGTCCTTTGGGCCAGGTCAGAGTTCTTCGGCTCTGCCTGAAGAATCGCTACAAGAGTTTGAAGTGAACTAAAGTTTAAAGTGAGCTAAAGTTAATGAATTCTAACAATTATATAAAATCAGTGGAGCGAAGCGACTCCATAACTTTAGGCACTTTAGATCACTTTAGGCACTTTTAACTTATACAGGTCAGGAGGTCTGAATTATGGAATATAATAATATTGTTGTTCAGGTCAAAGAAGGGATTGCAACCATTACCTTCAACAGGCCCGAAATTTTAAATGCGTTGAATGAGGAATCGCTTAAAGAGTTTTCCAACGCCCTTGATGAGATCCATGCAAACCAGGACATCCGTGTGCTTATCCTTACCGGCGCCGGTGAAAAATCTTTTATCGCCGGGGCGGACATCAAGCAATTTCTAACCTTTACCCCCCTCAAAGCAAAATCGTTTTCCGAGATGGGGCTTTCCTTGATGAATAAACTCCAGGAGTTGCCCATACCGGTCATTGCGGCGGTAAACGGCTTTGCACTGGGCGGCGGATGTGAGGTTGCCATTGCATGTGATTTTATCTACGCTTCTGAAAACGCCATGTTCGGTCTGCCGGAAATCACGCTTGGGATTATTCCGGGCTTTGGCGGCACTCAGAG
>JAFDEW010000465.1 GCA_019310125.1 Deltaproteobacteria bacterium
AAGGTTTGGCGTGAGGCGTTTCGTATATTAGTGCCAGGCGGTAGGCTTGTATGCATTGTTGGTGACGTTTGCGTTTCAAGGCGAAAATTTGGCCGTCATCTTGTTTTCCCATTACATTCAGATATTTGTGTTCTATGCCGGAAAACAAGATGACGGCCAAATTTTCGCCTTGAAACGCAAACGTCACCAACAATGCATACAAGCCTACCGCCTGGCACTAATATACGAAACGCCTCACGCCAAACCTTTTCAAGCTCAGATAAAAAGGATTCATAATCATTAATGTGGCCCAATTGATTTGTATTTTCGTTATAACGTTTCAGATTCCAGTATGGAGGTGAGGTAACAACGAGGTGTATGGATTCATCTTCTAAGAAGGACAAATCTCTTGCATCTCCATTAATTAATCTTTGATAGGTATGAGTTGCTTTTTTCTTCAAATGAATGCTCCAACATGAGAAACAAGAGATTTGGCAAAAATTAGAAACGAAAGATCAGATGCAGGTTCTTTATAGGAGCCCAAGAGACCGGTTTCGCTATCTGACGTTATGAATGATGCCGATGTATAATGACGTTCAAGAACGAGCTTGCGGCAAAACAGCTCGTACCTTTTCATATATGAAGCCCCTACAAACTCTTGAAACACTTTGAAATGGGGTTCTCTAACCCTTACAGGTCGATTTGAAGCATCACAGTCATCAAGCATAAAGAAATATCCGAGAAACGGCTGAACGCCTCCATTAAAAGCTCCTTCTCTGAATGCTGTCCAAAGATCAAGAGCACTACCCATGGCTTCCTCGGTTCTATTGTTAAAATTGTTTCCGAAGGAAGGGCCAACTTGGGATTTTGCTTCAACTGCTGTAATCAAATGACCATCTTTGATTACAACCAGATCCCATTCTTTGGTGGGGCGAAAAAAACCCGGCAATTCAAGCTGCCTTTTTCTAAAAATATATCCTTCATCCATACCGGCATCAACAATTATTTTCGTAAAAAGATCGATAAAACCATCCATTTGAGCCCCGCCGGTCACTGCACCCCTTAATCCTGCATCAGCAACCCCTCTTTTTTTTTGTTTTTCTCTTTGGGCTTTGCGTGTCTGCCAGTAATGAGAAACTGCGCCGGAAATGTATTTTCCAATGTTATCAATTAGGTCAGTCATTTTTTTGCATTTACCCTTTATTTTTTATTTTGCAGACCAACGCGCGCGAACCGGGGTTCCGCTCAACTCGGCAATACGCGGCTGTTTTGCCCCATAGCAATTTTTTGTTAAATATTATAACTTCATGATTATATAGAGAAAGTAATGCAGTTAAGGTTTATGTGGATACTGAAAATGGATCTAAAACTGTAAAAAAGTGCTGGAATATAAAGAAATGAAATTATATCTTATCATGATTGTGCTTTGGCATAATTTAAAGTCGATTTTATTTTGCATATTATCGATAAATTGTCAATATTTGACTTTCGACAGTTAAAATGATTAAGATTTAACATCATTATTAACAGTGTGTCACAATTTAAAACGCTGGTTTTAGGTTCTTAATTGTGAATTTTGTGCTTTTTGTGGCAAAACTTTTTTCTTCTCGCCACAGGCACCAAGACACTAAGAAAGAATAACAAAATAAAATCCTTCGTGTCTTTGTGCCTTGGTGGCAAATATTTCTTGGTTCCGGCCCGTCCGCCTTGCTCCGCTTGGCAGGAGGGCAGGCTTGTCCGGTTCAGGCAAGAGGTAATTCGCATGAAAACAAAGATTTTTCTGATTTTGGGCATGGTGTTGTTTTGGGCTGTTCAGGGGTACGGTGCTTCACCCCAACCGGTTGACCTGGTTTCGCTGGTGTCTTCCGTTAAAAATATGGATGCACTTTCGTTTTGCGGGGAACGGGTTCCCACTGAAAATCAAGAGGTTCGGGAAAGATTTGAGAAAGAGCTTTTGCTTTCGATTTGGGATCGGCCCCAGGTGATTCTCTGGCTGAAACGTTCCCGTCGATACCTGCCCTATATTGAAAAAATGTTGAAGCAAAACCGCATGCCGGATGATCTCAAGTATTTGGCCATTGCCGAAAGTGCGCTTCGTCCCCATGCGGGCTCAAAAAAGGGAGCCATGGGATTTTGGCAGTTTATGGCGGATACGGGCCGAAAGAACGGGCTGATAATAGACAAAAATATCGATGAACGGCGCAACTTATTTGCCTCCACCCGGGCTGCCATAACGTATTTTAAGACGCTATACCAATCCATGGGAT
>JAFDEW010000125.1 GCA_019310125.1 Deltaproteobacteria bacterium
TAATTTTTGGCCGAAGCCCTTATCATACATGGCCCGCCGATATCGATATTCCCACGAGCCTTTTCAACGGTGACGTCGGGTTGTGAAATCGTATCTTTAAAAGGATACAGATTGCCGATAACCATGTCGATAGGAACGGAACCCGTTCGTTTGATATCATCATTATGGGCGTCATTGTACGTTTCGGTGAGCAATCCGAGATATATTTTAAAATCAAGTGTCTTTACAAGACCACCCTGGGTTTCCGGCTGACCGGTGTAATCAGAAACCTGGGTAAGACAGGAGTCGGCGTCCGCCCCGAGAATCTCCTTTATCTTCTTGTACGTGCCTCCTGTTGAAAAAATTCTTATCTCAGGATTTATCTTCAGCAGTTCAGGTATGAACGCTTCAAGACCGGTTTTGTCAAAAACGCTGGCAAGCACATGTTTTACCTTTACAAGATCATCAATCTTTGCGACTACATTCATACTCATAGCATACCGAATGGTTCTTTTTTAGCATATCGAGTTTTTTGCCGTGTCCGGCAAAGGCAAACGCACTTATATCCCGATACAGGGAGAACGCTCCACCACGGCGTGCATCACTTTCCAACCGACGTGATACAAAAAACTTGTTTTGACACAAACAGCATCTCTATATATAAATAGGAATATTATATTTGTCGGATATGTGAAACATCCATGTCACTTACTATTATCCAATCATAAATTCAAGAGGACCACATACAAAACATGTTTAATTTTTTGGCCGCGAGCATCATTTTCATATTCGGTATGTGCATCGGAAGCTTTTTAAATGTCTGCATATACCGGCTGCCAACCTCAAAATCTATTGCAGATCCTCCTCGTTCAATCTGTCCAAGCTGCAACAGCCCCATTCGATTTTATGACAATATTCCTCTGTTAAGTTATATCTGGCTTAAAGGCAGATGCCGCAATTGTGATGCACGGATATCTTTTCGTTATCCGCTGGTTGAACTGATGAACGGAATTGTTGCCGTGGCCCTGCTGTTTAAGTTTGGTCTGTCCCTGGAAAGTTTGGTATATTTTGTTTTTATCTCATCATTAATTGTAATAACATTTATTGACCTTGATCACCAAATCATACCGGATATCATCACGCTTCCCGGAATCCCCATGGGTCTTGCCGCCTCTTTTGCATTGCCCACAATAAGTTTTAAAGCGTCGGTGCTCGGCTTGGTTCTCGGAGGGGGAAGTCTTTGGTTCGTTGCATGGGCATATAATCTGATTGCCCGCAGAGATGGAATGGGGGGCGGTGATATCAAACTTCTGGCAATGATGGGAACCATTATCGGCTGGAAAGGGGTGATTTTTACTATTTTTGCGTCATCGCTTATCGGTTCATGCATCGGCATAACCATGATGCTGATCAAAAACAAGAATATGAAGTTTGCTATCCCCTTTGGACCTTTTTTGTCTGTCGGCGCAATTGCTTATGTGTTTTTGGGATCGAGATTTATAGCCTGGTACTTAAGTTAGCGCCCATCCATATAAAGCTATAGTGGGCGCAAATTATGTTTCCAATGCGGAAAAGGGCCATTTCTGGATGGAAACTAAGCTAACCGGGCGGAGGTATGGAAAATTATCTATTCAATGGCCACCTTAAGAAACAAATCCCCCCGGAGGCCGTCAGGTGTTATTTTGCCCAAACCTTTCAGCCGAAGCTTGCTCCCTGCTTGCACGCCGGCAGGGACGGTTACTCTTACCAGCCGTTTTTGAAAACCCCAGGGGATATTGACCAGCTTAAGCGTTCCGGTAAGCGCTTCAAATGATGTGATGCTTATTACCCCATAGAGGTGAGGATCTTTTCCCGGACCCACGGGCCGGATAACCTGCAGGCGGTGCGTTTTTCTTTTTGCGGTCACCTTGCGCATCGGGACGCTGACACCGGTCCCGGGCAAGGCAAGCAGAATCTTTAAAAAAATCATACCGAAAATAAAACCGCCGATATGAGCCCACCAGGCAATACCACCAGCCCCTCCGGGGCTCCCGGCAGCACTGATAAACTGGATAACAAACCAGAAACCTAAAAAGAAAAACGCTGGAATTTCAACAAACCAGGGGATAAAAATAATGGGAATCAGTGTTAATATCTTTGCATTGGGATAAAGAATCAAATAAGCGCCCATGACGCCGGCGATAGCCCCGCTGGCTCCGATGGTGGGGATATTGGAATGAAGGTTGAAAATAAAATGAGAAAGCCCGGATATCATTCCGCAAAGCAGGTAAAAAACCAGATAACGAAACGGCCCGAGGCGATCTTCGATGTTATCGCCAAAGATGTAAAGCGACCACATATTGCCCAGAAGATGCCAGAATCCGCCGTGGAGAAACATGAAAGAGAGCAAAGAGAAAAGCTGCTGGCCCGTGGTAAAATAAGCGGTAATCTGGGGGATCGAATAACGGGCGGGGACAAAACCATAAATATAGGTAAAACGATTTAAATCCGGAACCAGCGCTATCTGTACCAGATAGACCACCACGTTGATACCAATGATCGTATTATTAACAACCGGATAATTTTTAGAAGGTATGGTATCACGTATGGGTATCATATGACCAAGTTAGTTCGCTTCGCTCACAATTGGAATACGTCTAATTAGCCGTCTCGATTCGCATGCTGATATCCACGCATACTGCAGAATGGGTCAGGGCTCCTACGGATATGATATCTACTCCGGCATCTGCCAGGGAGTTGAGACCGCCTTTGGTTACATTCCCCGACACTTCAACAAGTGCCCTTCCATCAATAAAGGCTGTGGCCTCTTTTATCTGCCCTATGCTCATATTGTCAAGCATGATAACCTCTGCACCGGCCTTGATCGCGTCCTTGACCTGGTCAAAAGTAGACACCTCTACTTCTATTTTGACAAGATGGGATACCCGGGTTCGGATACGGTCAACAGCCTTTTGTATCCCCCCGCAGGCAGCAATGTGATTATCCTTGATCAAAACACCGTCATATAGCCCCATCCTGTGGTTATGGGCTCCTCCCACCCTAACGGCATATTTTTCCAATACACGCCAGCCCGGTGTGGTCTTGCGGGTATCCACAAGGCGCACCTGTTTATTTTTGAGTTCATCCACATAGGAGCGCACACAGGTGGCAATACCCGAAAGACGCTGAAGAAAATTTAAGGCGGTTCGTTCTCCTGAAAGCAGGGCGCGGAGGTTACCTTCAA
The DNA here is from genome assembly GCA_019310125.1 of Deltaproteobacteria bacterium. GTDB lineage: Bacteria > Desulfobacterota > Desulfobacteria > Desulfobacterales > UBA11574 > S5133MH16. The sequence goes on from JAFDEW010000125.1 coordinate 3,203, forward strand.
CGGTTGCGATGGTGTCCCCTTTTTTTACAAAATCGCCGTCAGTATAATCAGATAGAACTATAACGTCGGCATTAAGGTACTTAAAAACCTGACAGGCCACATCAAAACCTGCAATGACAAAAGGTTCTTTGGCGATGATGACGCCTTTACCTTCAAGATCGGGATCCACAAGATTATCCGTTGTAATATCTCCGGACCCCATGTCTTCTTTCAAGGCTATTTCTATGAGATGCTGTGTTGAGTTCATGATAGACTCTCGTTAGGCCTCAAGTTCCTTGATTTTAGTCAGATTGGACAGCAGTTTTTGCTGTTTTTCAACAAGAACATCGTGCTTTGCTTTTACTTTTTCCACCACCTCTACGGGCGCCTTTGTGAGAAAATCTTCATTGTTCAGTTTCTTTGAAACCGCGGCCGATTCATTGGTCAGTTTATTGATTTCTTTTTCAAGCCGTTCAATCTCCTTTGTAAAATCGACAATTCCTTCTAGTGAAACAAAAATCGTGGCATCATCTACAACAACCGTTGCCGCGGACTTTGGTCTTTCAACCGCATTTCCCACAGACAAAGAGTTAAGTCTGGCAAGGTTAATGATCATGTCCCGGTGTTGTTGTATGGTTTTCATTGTTGATTCGTCCGTGGACTGGGCCGAAACGGCCAAAGATAATGATGGTGAAATATTCATCTCACCCCTTATATTTCTGATGCCGGTGATTATCCCAGAGATAAGACCCATATGTGATTCCGCTTCCTCATCCCGTTGTATGCCGTGATCATTGTCGGCATATAACGGAAACGCCGCTTTCATGATGGAGCCTTGTGTGCCCGGAAGTTTATGCCAGATTTCTTCCGTAATAAAAGGTATGAAAGGATGAAGCAAAATCAGTGTATCATGCAGAACACGCCACAACACGGCCAGGGTTGCTTGTTGCCGGTTCTCTCCCTCTTTTCCGTACAACGCGGGTTTAACGGCCTCAAGATACCAGTCGCAGAATTCATGCCATACAAAATTGTAAATCGCTCCTGCCGCATCATTAAACCGGTAATTTTCAAGGGCTTCGGAAACTTTGCCGCTCACACGATAAAGTCTGGACAGAATCCACCGGTCCACAAGGGAAAGGGATTGAGGTGTTATGTCGTTATAGGATTTATTTATGTGCGTCAGGGCAAAACGGGCAGCGTTCCAGATCTTGTTGATAAAATTACGGTAGCCTTCAACGCGCTTTTCAGACATCTTCACATCCCTGCCCTGGGCTGCAAAAGCGGCCAGAGTAAAGCGGAATGCGTCGGTTCCATAGCGGTCAATAATAATCAAAGGGTCGATGACATTTCCCGTGGATTTACTCATTTTTTTGCCGGCTTCATCCCGAACCAGAGCATGCACATACACATCTTTAAAGGGAACTTCCCCCATGAAATGGATACCCATCATCATCATTCTGGCCACCCAGAAAAAGAGAATATCAAAACCCGTAACAAGAACCGATGTGGGATAAAACATTTTTAACAGCGGTGTCTGATCCGGCCATCCCATGGTTGAAAAAGGCCACAGGGCGGAGCTGAACCAGGTATCCAGTACGTCCGTGTCCTGTAAAAGATTTGTTCCGCCACATCCCGGACACGTTGCCGGCGGTTCCAGGGCAACAATTATTTCCTGACACCCCTCGCACGTCCATGCCGGGATCTGGTGCCCCCACCATATCTGCCGGGAAATACACCAGTCCCTAATGTTGTTCATCCACTCAAAATAAGTCTTGGTCCATATTTCAGGAATGATCTTGGTATCACCGTTCTTAACCGCATCAATGGCTTTTTTTGCAAGGGGCTTTGTCCGGATAAACCACTGTTTTGACAAATTAGGTTCAATTATAGTCTTACACCGGTAACAGTGACCGATGCTGTGCTGGTACGGTTCGATTTTTTCAAGAAGCCCCTCTTCTTTAAGCGCGTTAACCACGGCCTTCCTGCACTCGAATCGATCAAGACCTTTGAACTTGCCCGCTTCCGATGTCATCCGGCCGTCATCACCGATAACTTTTATCCGTTCCAAATTATGGTGGTTTCCGATCTCAAAGTCGTTGGGGTCATGGGCGGGGGTAATCTTTAATGCCCCGGTACCAAAAGACATATCCACATATTTGTCTTTAATGATTGGAATGGTTCGGTTCATAAGGGGAAGAATCACCTGAAGAGACTCGATACCCTGGTACCGCTCATCGTTTGGATTTACGGCTACGGCCGTATCTCCCAACATAGTTTCCGGTCGCGTGGTTGCAACAACCACCCCCCCGGTTCCGTCTGTAAAAGGATACCGAATATGATACAGATGACCCTCATGCGCTTCATGTTCGACCTCAAGATCAGCAAGTGCCGTATGGCAGCGGTGGCACCAGTTGATAATGTAATTGCCGCGATAGATAAGACCTTCGTGGTACAGGTTTACAAAAACCTTGCGCACGGCTCTTGAAAGTCCCTCATCCATGGTAAAGCGCTCACGCTCCCAATCACATGAAGCGCCAAGACGTTTCAGTTGATTGATGATGGCGTTGCCATATTCACTTCGCCATTCCCAAACCGCCTCAATGAACTTTTCCCTGCCCACCTGGTGGCGATCCATACCCTCCTCGGCGAGCTTTTTTTCTACAACATTCTGAGTGGCAATTCCTGCATGGTCGGTACCGGGCATCCACAGGACATTATCGCCACGCAATCTCCGGTATCGGCAGAGAATATCCTGCAATGTATTATTCAGTGCGTGACCCATGTGAAGAACGCCGGTGACATTGGGTGGAGGAATTACAATGGAATAGCATTTTTGATCGGTTTTTTCCTCGTTTGCCGCAAACAGCAATTCTTTTTCCCAGAAATCGTACCAACGTTTTTCCACATCATGGGGTTCATAACCTTTATTCAGAAGATCGGAACTCATAAATATTTTACTCCATTATTGACATTGGGGCCAAGCCCCTAAGTTCTTGCGTTGCGCGTATCGCACGCAGCATACGGATACAGGTAATAAATTGAAAAGGGGATTATTGAATAATCCCCGATTGTAACTCCTCAATAAATTAGGGAGCCTACTGGTGATAAAATGCAACCTGTCTGGCTGTTTGAGCAGATTAGTGAGCCTTAAGGAAAAACAACGCTTCAGAGAAATTATCATTTAAATCTATGATGGCGCCTTTAATCAACGGGTATTAAAGGATTGGCTGCTGTTTTTTCTTTAGGCTCACTTATATGCGAGTTCCAGACAGGTTGCATTTTATTATCAGTAGGCGGGTCAATATGATTATTTCATATACCAGAACTTATTGAAATGTTATCCTCGATTGTTTTATGAATTCGAATTTTATGTATGCTCAGATCAATCAGGCAACATAATATTTATTGTATAAAGAAAAGATCATTTTTCATTTCCCGCCGCATCTTGGAGCAGGATACTTTTTAATCTTTCTATTTCTCGTGTGACCGTTTTTTCAATCACCTCAACAAGAATACCATCGATCTTTTCATAAAACATTTTTTTTATAACCCGCTCCAAAGCTGCTTCCATCTGTGCATCCGACACCTTTTCAGACTCAAGCACATCCTCCGAAATATCTTCTTTAGAGTCGAGCTCCATGCCCAGTGAATCGACAAAATCATCACCCAATGCCTGATCATCCGCTACTTCCTGGCCTAATTCATCATCTAATATACCAGGTTCTTCAAAAAGATCTGCATGTAAATCCGTAAGATCTTCTACTTCCCCAGAGGTATTCGCGGTGATATGGAGAGGCTCGCCGATTTCCTCTATTTCCTGGGGGGTATCGCTCATTGCCTCGGTTAATGCTATGATCTCTTCTGATGATTCCACTTCTTGGGCGACACCGCCTTGCTTTTCATCTTCCACGTCAGGTTCGTCGGTTGCCTCCAGAAGGTCGATAATTTCCTCATCGTCTTGAAATACATTGAATGTTTCTTCTTCGAGTTCGATGATTTCCGGGTCTTGTGCGGATTCCGGCTCTTGGGCGACCCCGCCTTGCGTTATAACTTCCACGTCAGGTTCATCGGTTGCCTCCAGAAGGTCGATAATTTCTTCATCATCTTGAGACATATCAATGGCTTCTTCTTTAAGTTCGATAATTTCTTCGTCTTTGGTGGATTCTACCCTTTCAATTTTCTTGTCGGGATCATCATTGCTCGTCATATCAACCCCCTGTTTACCATAACATACCGCATATTATAAATAACCGCCCTATAATCAAAGAAAATTTACCACAGGGCATACAGTGTGTCAAGATATTTGCTTTTTTGCAAAATTCACTTTTGACGGTCTCGTAAAAAGTCAGATTTTGATGGCAAAGTAAAAAGTTTCAAATTCAAGGCGCGCAAATTTCGAGGAATGAGACGTACGTATAGTACGTTGCAGTGACGAGGAATGCAGCGCAACGCAGAAGTTGGACTTTTTACGAAGCCATCACTTTTGATTTG
>JAFDEW010000466.1 GCA_019310125.1 Deltaproteobacteria bacterium
AATCGCCCATATTGAAAAGGCGCTGATTGACCTCCTCCAATTCCATCGGAGTCGATACTCAACCGATCTTGTTCTGGAAAAGTTGAGTGAGTTCAAGAGTGATATCTCGCATCGCCGATTGACTGAATATGCTTTGAAAGCCAACCTGACAAGCCGACGCATCTTGGGCTTCTTAATGGATTATGTTGAAATGGATAATAAGGAGATACTGACCTCAGTAGATAACCGATCAAGCGTATCGTTCATCGGCAATACCGAAGATAGCAAATACAATCACAAATGGCAGTTGTATTATGATCGGTATTTTGAGAGATATCTCAATGAATAAGCTGACTCGGCAGCAACTCGAGATCATCAATCGAAGAACAATAAGATACCCCCTGCAAATTGCTGAAAAAGATTACTTTCTTGCACTCGCGATTCAACTGGTTTACACCTCTCCCCTCGCCAGAAAGTTAATATTCAAGGGAGGGACTGCCGTTCATCATTGCTATCTCGATCAAAAGCGGTTCTCGGAAGATTTGGATTTCACTTCCTTGGATACCGATCTGTCCGCTGAAGAGATTGGTGCAGTTTTAGAATCAGATGGTACCTTTCGGGTGAATAAAGTATTCGAATCCGGCTTCACAATCAAGATTGAAAGACTTCAATATCAGGGACTACTAGGTCAGCCAGGAAATATCAAGTTTGAGGTTGACCATCACCAAAATGTTCTGCTACCAGGGATCAAGGTCAGCTATCGAAATGTATGGAATGTGGATGCGTTCGCCCTTGTAATGGACAAGCGGGAAATATGCTCAGAAAAAATTAGAGCTGTTTCCCAGAGAGCAAGATACCGCGATTTCTACGATCTCTATTTTCTTCTCACAGATCTTGAAGTTGCGATTGATGAAGCCATAGAGATATTAAAACAAAAAGAAATCCGCACACCTGTCGTTGCGACTAATATTGCCATGAATTGGTCGGTAGCAAAAGAGCAAATGGACCGTGATCTTGGAAGCATTTATTGCTCTGAAGAAGTTTCTGTTGATGAGATTGAAACCCTTATTCAGAAAATTGATTTTAAAAATATCGGGACCACAAATTGAAGAATAATTAGAGCTCATACAGCTCACCAGTATGGCAAGTTGATTCGAAAACAAAGAAGATGAGAAAACCTCATGCAGGAAGAGAGCCAGATTAACTGGCTTTAGCGTTCACCAAGCTGAGTACAATTACTTTTAAAGGCGAGAGCGTTGGGTAAGAATTTAAATCGCCATTCACTTACATCCATTACCCGGAACCAAATTCCGGGTGAAAAACAGAACCAGAGAGGGGTTTTAAAACCAACCGTAGTCCACACGGCTACCTACTATGAGCTGACCACATGGTTCGCGAAATCAGGGATCCGTGAAGTCCGCGATAGGATTTTTGGCCGCATGGTTCACATCCGTGAGGTCGATGGTTCGAGTCCATTCGCGCCCACTGTAGTCCTCACGGATGGCCGATTTGGGTAACCTTGAGGTCCACGGTATCTGATTCGAGACCGCGATAGAAAGTACGGATCCCAGTTTTTATGTGTTGCAACCAGCACAGGTATCAAAGAGTTGAAGATACCGTATCGAGCTCCGAAGGCAAATGCGTTTTGTGAACGGTTCATGGGGAGTCTGAAGCGAGATTGCTTGGATCACATGCTCGTAATGAGCCGAAAACAAACTGAACATTTAGTGAGGGAATACGTAAGCTACTACAATGATGTTCGGCCGCACCAGGGAATCCATCAGCGTATTCCAGGGAGATACAATGAAAAAGGTTTCCCATCACAATCAGGCAAGATCATAAGCGAACCGATATTAGGCGGCCTTCATCATGATTACACTCGCATAGCTTATCTGAACTGACTCTCCCCCAATCGAACTCAATCACAACGAAGCCATCCTGAAAACAGTCGATGGTTTAGTTCAATTCGATTGATGAGCGAATAATGCCAATCGAGGATTGCTTGATATTCATTGAGTTCGATCAATACCAAGCAGGTTACTTGCTGAAAGAGGCCCTAACGCTAACGTCCTAGTTTCAACTCCCAGGACACCTGGCGGATTGGATAAGTAGCCAGCACAGGGAATTAGGTAGCTATATCCGCCGATCCATCATTGAGGATTGCCAGCTGACTGGGATTATGAAGCTTGTTCACTGATCGCGGAAATCGACAAAGAGTTTACTCTTAATATTCGATGCCTTTTCTAGGATTATTGCATA
>JAFDEW010000467.1 GCA_019310125.1 Deltaproteobacteria bacterium
TGATTTATTATTGAAGATTGAAGATTGACTATTTAATGTTCAGGAACCCTTTTTTTAACGATTCAATTTTCAATAGTAAATCGTCAATTCATAATGGTGAACCAATGGAAAACAAAAACAAGATATCCGCCGCAATATCTGCGGTGATGAACTATATCCGGACAGAAGAAGAGGCGATCTGTATACAGTCTCTGGCTGCGCCTGAAGTTGAGTCGGTTCAAGCGGCCCGTGCTGCGGCTATGGGGCCGGTAAAACTGTGGGGAATGAGCGGCAGGCAGGCCCAGATGCAGATGAGAAATATGATGCAAATGAGAACCTTTAAATAATTGAAAATTGACAAATTGAAGATTGAAGTTCCAATACTCTATCTTCAATTAAAAAGAGGAGACCATTAAAATGAGCGATCATAATCAGGTGAAAATGACGGCCATGGATTACAGTAAGAACCGGCCGGCGGCGGATAATCCCGTTAAGATACAAGACCTGACCCTGCGCGATGGTCATCAGTCCCTGTTTGCCACCCGTGGGCGGACCGAAGACATGATTCCGGTTGCCGAGAAGATGGACGAGGTGGGGTTCTGGGCCGTGGAAACATGGGGGGGTGCTACCTTTGATACCATGCACCGTTTTTTAAATGAGGACCCGTGGGAAAGGCTCCGGACGTTAAAACGGTACATGACCAAAACACCGTTTTCCATGCTCTTGAGAGCGCAGAACCTTGTGGGTTACAGAAATTATGCGGATGATCTTGCCCGGGCATTTGTGGAGCGAACATCTGAAAACGGTCTGGATATATTCAGGACATTTGATGCTTTGAACGACTACCGTAACTTTGAAACGGTTGTTGCCGCTATCAAAGAGTGCGGAAAACATTTTCAGGGCTGTATCTGTTATACCATGACCGAACCGCGGCTGGGCGGAGAAGTTTACAATATTGACTACTACGTCAAAAAAGCAAAGGATCTTGAGGACATGGGTGCCGACAGTATCTGTCTCAAGGACATGGCCGGCCTGATAGCTCCTTATGATGCTTATGAAATTGTCAAAGCCTTAAAGGCCACGGTGAAACCTCCCATCCACCTGCACAGCCATTTCACTTCCGGGATGTCTCCCATGAGCCATTTGAAGGCGATCGAGGCCGGTGTTGATATCATAGACACCTGCATGACGCCGTATGCGTACCGGACGTCCCATGCGGCCGTAGAACCGCTTGTGATGACGCTTTTAGGAACTAACCGCGATACAGGATTAGATATCCGGCAACTGGCGGAGATCAACGAAATACTGGAAAAGAAAGTCTTGCCCAAGTATAAACACCTGCTGGATGATTCAAAGGTGTCGATAATCGATATCAATGTTTTGTTGCATCAGACTCCCGGAGGCATGCTTTCCAATCTGGTGAACCAGTTAAGGGAAATGGATGCGTTGCATAAGATCGATGATGTTTACAAAGAACTTCCCAGGGTCAGAAAAGAACTGGGACAGGTTCCGCTGGTCACACCCACCAGTCAGATCGTTGGGATTCAGACGGTCAACAATGTTCTGTTTGACGATAAAGATGAACGCTACAAGATGATTACCAGCCAGGTCAAGGATTTGTGTTACGGTTTATATGGTAAAACCGCCATACCCATAGATCCTGAAGTTCAAAAGAAAGCTCTTAAGGGGTACGACAGGGGAGAAGAACCCATAACCTGCAGGCCGGCCGAAGTTTTGGAACCCGAACTCGAACAGGCCAAGAAAGATACCGAGGGTTTGGCCCAGGATCTGGACGATGTTATTACATATGCCCTTTATCCCATTACAGGGAAGCGGTTTTTAAAATGGAAATACGGCAAGGAAAATCCGCCGACCGAAGTCAAGCCCAGGACCCTGGAGGAGATTAAAGCAGAAGACGAGTTGGTTAAGCTGGCCAAACTTGGCCACTTGGTTAGAAAGGTGGAAAAGAAAGGTCCGCCCAAGACCGATGCCCTGCGGACATTTAACGTATTTGTGGATGGTGAATATTTTGAGGTTGGGGTTGAAGAGCCCGGGGGATCGCCGGCTATCAGCTATGTCCAGCAAATGCCGGTTCAAGCGCCGGTTTTTGCTCCGGCACCGGTCACGCCGGCTCCAGCTCCAGCGCCCCCCAAACCGGCGGAACCTGCACCCCCCAAACCCAAGCCTGCAAAACCGGAACCGTCTCCTGTGGCTGCCTGTGTTGAAGGCACTTCACTCAAAGCACCCATGCCCGGCATG
>JAFDEW010000468.1 GCA_019310125.1 Deltaproteobacteria bacterium
ATCAATGCGTTATATGCCAAATCAAACCCGGTATGTAGTATCGGTTTCCCCGTGGCATAAGTATCCTGAGCTACATTATTTTTCTTAGAAGCCTGTTTTTGACATTAAAATCATTACGCTAAGACTCGATAAACACTATTATATTACTGTTTGTAATGTTTTATCAATATATTATCTCGGTCCGACCCCAGAGGGCGAAATATTTCTCTTCGCTCAATACCCCGGCCCATGACATGGTGTAACACGCCTGGGGCATCTAATCTTGCTAATCTTGGCATACCCTGTAATTTTTCATACTTACGATTAATCGTCAAGCACTTTCTGCACGAACGTCCCCCATTACTATACAAGATTTGACACCATTCCGAGTGCACTTGATAAGGATTCTGCTTCCTCTATAAGGATTTCAATCAGCTTCTCCAAAATAAATACACCTCCTGTAGCCACTTAACGGGCACCGCCTGAGCAGCGGCCCGATCTTAAACCGGGTTTCCACAGCCTTTTACGTTAAACTGCGATATTCCTGCCGTCTATTCCAAGCGGATGTTATGCCTCGGCACTATGCTCAATTCCTGTTTCCGTTGTCTTAACCGGGATAATTCGCCGTTCGATGTCAGACCAAATTTTACGCTTTATAATTCGTAAATCATACTCAGTCTGTAAATTCAGCCAAAACTGAGCTTCAACACCAAAGTAGCGCTGCAATCTCAAGGCGGTATCGGCTGTAATGGATCTTTTCCCGTTAACGATCTCGCTGATCCTATTGGGAGGAACAGAAAGGTCACGTGAAAGCTGATTTATACTAATACCCAAGGGTCCCATGAAATCTTCACGAAGGATTTCACCTGGAGTAATCGGATCAAGAAGTTTTTTAGCACTCATATTAATACCTCAATGATAATCGACAATTTCAACGTTAAAAGCATTACCATCATACCACTCAAAACAAACACGCCATTGTTTGTTGATGCTGATAGCGAATTGCCCCTTCCTATCTCCCTTTAGGGTATGAAATTTATTGCCTGGATTAAGCATTAAAGCTTCAAGGCTCGGAGCGGCATGAAGAACCATGAGCCTTTTTCTTGCCTGTCGTTCAAAAGATTGGAAGCGGCGGACTCGCTGATCGTTGAATAGCTTTTCAGTGTCTCGGCAGGCAAATGATTTTATCATATGGAAATATGCTATTACGAGCGACGTAATATGTCAAGCGGATTGTTTTTGAATGTGAGCATAACCAACAAACCGCGCAGTTAGCCTTTTATTAAGGGGTGACGTCATGCTTCATCGGCCCATACAGAAAAATATTGCCCTCAAGCTGCCGTATACAAAAATTGAAAAAACAGTCCTTCAGTTTCTCATACCTGACCAATACAACCGCTTAATTTGGCATTTCAGTGAACGGGCAGATTCATCTATGCGACTGGGAACTCTTATCATAATCATGTTGCATATAACCACAAAGTAAGGTTTTGTTGAGGCAATAACTTACTGAAACTATTATTAAATTTATTTTAATTCACTATGCAAGATTTGACACCCTTCACTAATCAGACCTACAGCTTTTTGTTGGCACCTGTTATTATAAAACTCGATATTTATCCCACTGAACAAAAAAGCTAATAATGCTACCAATATTGCAATCTGCAGGCAGGGGGACTATTGGCTAATTATTCAGTATACTGGCGACCCTCCTGGACCAAGGGGACCTGGATTTTGCTCATTTGGCGACCCTCCTGATTCAGGAGAACATGGTTCTGTGGGTGCGTAAACAGGTCTTGACCCTCCTGGACCGAGAGGGCCGGGGTCTTCCTCAGTTGGCGTCCCTCCACTTGTATCAGATTCTTCTTGCTCGTCCACGTGGTAAACCCCAGCCGGAAGATCCCAGGCGCTGCCACTTTCTTGGGGAGAAAGAATTATAGGTTCCTTCACTTTCTCACCCAAGGCCGGGCGTTGCAAGTAATCCGATGGGCAACACCAAACCAGAACTATAATTGAGATGAGGAACAACCCTTTTACCTTTTGACTCTTTAAATTTTTTTTTGTCATTAATAAGCTTCCTTATTAATTGGATAATACACTGCGTTTTGCCCCAAAAACCTATCATATTCAAATAATAATTGGGGACGTTCGTGCAGAACGTTCACAAGTCTAAATTGATGTCATCTATCTCCGGCTTCTTCCCTGATGATATCATTCGCGTCACACAAGAATTCGTAACACCTATATA
>JAFDEW010000469.1 GCA_019310125.1 Deltaproteobacteria bacterium
AAAAATATTACAACAGATCAGGGACCGTTTGTGGATATTTACGGGTACGATTGCAAAGGGGTTTATTTCAAGGGGCCCATGATGCTCGACACTCACCCCTGGCAGGAACAGGATATGGAATTTACCGTGCCCCAAGCCTGTCAGGCCGTGGTGGTTCGCGTGCGCCGGCGGAAAAGCCATCGCTTTGACAACAAGATTTCAGGCATCTTATGGCTGGATGATTTTAAGCTGGAAAAGGGAAAACCCTTGACCGAAGAAGCTGATATTAGTAAATATAAATGAGGTGAATCATGTCTGATGAAATAGTCGAATTAACCAAAATTCCGGGAAGCAATGTGAGCAGGGTGCGTAACCAGAACCTCCCGTCCACGGATTTCCGGTATGATGTTCCCGAGTGGGATACTGAAGAAGTGCACCTGCGCGACTACCTGGATGTTATTTTCCGTAGAAAATGGCTCATTATCAGTTTCCTGGCCTTAACCTTTATCACCACCCTTATTTTAACCCTGGCTTCTCCCAAAATTTATAGGTGACCAAGTTCGAAGAGGTTGTTGGCACAGAAGTGCGTGGCCAGGAGTTTTATCAGACACAGGTGGACCTGCTGCAAAACAATGCCCTTACCCGCCGGGTTGTTGAAAAATTGGATCTGGCCAACCATTCGGTTATTATGCGGACCCTGTATGGTGACGGAGAACCGGGTATTGTCTCAAGTATAAAGGAATCCGTTAAAAACCTTCTAAGCGCTTTAATATCCAACACCGAGGACCGGGAAAAAAAATCGTCTTTGGTTTCCGAAGAAATGGTGAAACAGCAAGCACTGATCGAATTTATTGAAGGCAATCTCGAAGTTTCCCCCAAGAGAAATTCCATGTTGATTGACGTTTCTTTCACATCCCCGGACCGACGATTATCCCAAAGCGTGGCAGATGCTGTTGTACAAGAATTTGTCCACTGGAACATGGAGAAAAAACTCGACGCCTCTCAACTGGCCCGTGAGTTTCTTATGAAGCAGATCGACAGGGCCAAAATCAGTCTGGAAAAAGCGGAAGAGGATTTAAACCGGTTTGCCAAACAGGCGGGTATTGTTTCCCTGGATGCCAAGCTAAACAGCGTATATCGCCAGCTCGAGGAACTGAATTCATCTCTGGCCATGGCTGAAGCCGACTTGATCGGCAAGGAATCTGTTTACAAACAGGCCGCGTTGGACGGACCTTCGGGTTTGCCACAGGTCATGGAAAACCAGGTAATTTCAGGTTTAAAAGCCGAATATGCCCGGCTGCGATCCGAATACGAGGACTTAACCGTTACCTTCCATGATGACTACCCGACGGTAAAGGCCTTAAAGATGAAGATGAACAGTATTGACGACCGAATTCGTATCGAGGAACAAAAAGTATTTCTGGCAATCTGGCAATAGAAAACCAATACAAGACCGGTCTGCAAAATGTGAAAACCATGGGAGCCCGTGTAGAGCAACAGAAAAAAATGGCCATTGACCTGAACGAACGGGCAACCCAGTACAAAATAATGGCCCGGGAAGTGGAGACCAATAAAGGGATCTACCAGAGTCTGCTGGAACGAACCAAAGAGATTGAGTCCATGGTCGGGGTGTCGTCGAGCAATATTCATATTATTGACAAAGCCATGCTCCCGATCATGCCGTTTAAGCCCAATGTTAAATTGAACCTGCTCCTGGCCATTGTGGTGGGGGTGATGGGCGGTCTGGGTCTGGCCTTTTTCCTGGAGTATTTTACCGATACCATAACCAATCCTGATGAGATTTCCGACCGGTTTCATATTCCGATTTTGGGGGTGGCACCCCTGTCCAAAACCAACGGGTTTCCGGTTGAACATACTTTTGTCCGGGATCCCGGGGCGCCCCTGTCCGAAGCCATGCGGAGCACCAAAATGTCGATCCAGCTATCCGGGATCGCTTCCCAGGCCTCAAGCTTTGTTCTGACAAGCACCAAACCGTCGGAAGGCAAAACTACTATGGCGGCCAACCTTGCCTTAGCTTTTGCCGGCGCCGGGGAACGGGTGATCCTGGTGGATGCGGACATGCGTAAACCCAGACTCCACAAGTTTTTCCAGGACCCGGGTGATACCTCCAGTCCCGGCCTTTCGAAATTCCTGTCAGGGGTCAGCAGCAAGGGTCTGATCTGTCAAAACGGCATATCCAACCTGTGTTTTATACCGGCAGGACCGGTTCCGCCAAATCCGGTTGAGTTGCTGGCCTCGGACCGCTTTGCACTGCTGGTGCAAACCCTGACCCGGCGTTTTGATCGCGTGATTATAGACGGACCTCCCTATCTGGGTTTTGCCGATGCTCTGGTTATTTCACGGATTATGGGGGGCGTGGTTTTGGTAAGCAGCATGGGTGAAACCACCCGTGATGCCTTGCTTCATTTTAAAAAGAGCGTCCTCAACTCCCAGGGGAAAATATTGGGATGTATTATTAACAAGGTGAATCTCGGCAAGCGCTTCGGATATCAGTCCTACTATAAATACTATAGTTATTACAGCTATGGCAGTACCAAGGATAATAAAAAGAAGACAAAGGAACTTGCGGAATAACCTAAAATGAAGCTCCCCGCAGCAAGTTGCGGAGTATCAAAGCGGAATTGCGCCGTAGCCATTCCAACATTGAAATGATTTAACAAATTTAATTTAACCCGCCTTCGCTCTGATGAGCTTCGGCGCGGCTCACCTTGCCATTCATTTCTGCAGCAAGCTGCAGGGTATTCAGGCGAAGGCGAATAAAAGGAACCCCATGTATCTTTCTTATTACAATTTGGAGTCCAAACCTTTTCAGATGAGCACGGATCCGGATTTTCTCTGGCTTGGCGAAAAACACAAAGAAGCCCTTGCCACATTGAAATATGCCATTATTGAGAACAAGGGAATCCTTGCCATGACCGGTGATGTGGGAACGGGCAAGACCACACTTATTAACTCCCTCATCCAAAACCTGGGGGATGATACACTGGTTGCTACTATTTACGATCCGAGTTTGGGAGTATTAGAATTTTTTAATATAGTTTCTAATGCATTTGTCATGGGGAGAACCTTTCATGGGAAAGGTGAGTTTCTCATTTACTTCAAACAATTTCTAAAAGAGGTCCGAGCACAAAATAAAAAAGTATTGCTGATCATTGACGAAGCCCAAACGATTAGCAACGAGCTTCTTGAAGAAGTCCGGTTGTTATCGAATCTTGAAGATGAGTACGTTCGACTTCTGAATATTTTTTTTGTAGGACAGGATGAATTCGTTGACATTTTGAAGGAATATAAAAACAGGGCCCTTAGACAGCGAATTACGCTCAGCTATTACATTAAACCTTTGACGCTAAGTGAGACGGAATCGTATATCCGGCATCGGCTTAAAATTGCCGGTGCTAAAGCACATATTTTCAGTTCAGACGCGGTTCAAGAAATCTTTTCTTTTTCCAGCGGCTATCCCCGCCTGATAAATATTATCTGCGATCATGCCCTGTTAAGTGGATATGTCAGGGAGATTCTAATCATATCGAGCTTGAATGTGGGGCAGGATACCTATGATCTTGATAATGCGGGTAAGTCAAAAATTAACATTCCTGTTATACAGCAGCATACAGATGATCCTGATGAAGAGAGTGAGTCAAAACCTGAAATTCCCGTTATACAGAGGGAGGAAAGCCCCCGGCATAAAAAAAATCATAACAGGTCTGTGGTAACAGGTATTCTCCTGCTTATCGTGATTGGCCTTCTTGCCGGATATGTTTTTTATAGCCCGGTAAAGACAAGCTCAACGCCCTCTTCAAGCCAGGCATTACTGCAGGGCAAGATAACGGTCTTCGGACAAGCAGAAGAGAAAAATGACTTACAAACAACCGTTCCGCCGGCGTTGGAGAA
>JAFDEW010000126.1 GCA_019310125.1 Deltaproteobacteria bacterium
ATTGTCGGATATTTCAGGGAGATCATGGGTCGTAAACCTTCCCTGACCCTTGAGCTGGACAGCCATACCGCCGACGCGGGTCTGGAAACCCGGATTGAAGCGTTTCTTGACATCGTTACCGCATACCGGCAGTTGCTGGCGGAAAAGAAGATTTTCCATAAAAAACGAAATTTCAATCTCGCCCGTACAGTTTTGGATAACGGTGTTCCTAAAGTAATTACCTCCTCCGGTGAGACGTTGCCCATGAACCACCCACGGGTTACAGTTTTGGTACCGTCTATGGGTAAAATTGCATCGGAGTCAATGGCCGCAGTATTGCGGGGAGTGGGTTTTAATGCCAAAGCTCATCCACCGTCGGATGAAACGGTGCTGAAATTGGGTCGTGCCAATACATCCTGCAAAGAGTGTTTACCGTTGATACTCACTACAGGGACGCTGCTTAATTTTATTCGTAAGGAAAAGCGCGACTCCAATATTGTCGTCTATTTTATGCCTACCGGATCCGGGCCCTGCCGATTCGGACAGTACTATATTTTTATGGAAGACCTGGTAAGAAGGCTCGGGATACCTGATGTGGCACTTTTTTCCTTGACGTCTGAAAATTCTTACGCAGGAATGGGGAATAACTTCCAGCTAAAGGTATGGTGGGGTATTATTGTGTCCGATGCCATGGAAGACATCAGATCCATGATACTGGCCAATGCTACAGATGTCGGAGCGGCAATAAACATATTTGATCAAGAGTGGGAGTTAATAATTGAACAATTTGAAAAAGGAGATTTTGCTCCGCTGGAAAAACAGCTTGACTCTACCGCAAAGCTTTTCAGGCGGATTCACATGAAGTGTCCCATAGAAGAAGTGCCCACTATCGCCCTTGTTGGCGAGATATTTGTGCGACGGGATGGATTGTCCCGCCAGTATTTAACAGAGCGTCTCGCAGAAAAAGGGTTTGCCACTACTTGTTCTCCCGTTGCCGAGTGGATATTATATACCGACTTTTTGGTGGAAAAAGGTCTTGTCGATTATAACATGTCAAAGATGGAAAAGCTGGAATTTATGCTGAGGAAAAGAACCATGGCCCGTTACAAAAAGCGTATTGAGGGTGTGCTGTCCCGTTCGGGCTTCATTCACAAAGAACCTCTCAAAATTAAATCTGTCATTGATAACGCTGCACCCTATATATCGCCAAGGCTATCCGGTGAAGCCATTCTGACAGTGGGTAGCTCTCTAACCGAGATCGCCTCACACGCATGCGGCGTGATCGCCATCGGTCCCTTTGGCTGCATGCCCAACCGACTGTCAGAGGCCCTTCTTAATGAGGCCATGAACCGTGAAGGAAAACTGGCAACCCAACCGAAGAATGGTCGGCTTCGATCAGCGCTGGCAAACATTGATGACCTTCCTTTTCTTGCAATTGAAAGTGACGGTTCTCCTTTTCCCCAGGTAATCGATGCAAAACTGGAAACATTCTGTTTGCGAGCGGAGCGATTACATAACATTATGCTGGAAGCAGGTAACTAGTGCCTGAACGAAAACTGTCTTTTTAGCCAATATCTGCGCCTGTCCCGTGGAATGCGCAGCCTATTCCTCTGGGGTCAGACTCAAATTTTAATCCTCGAAATACTCAATGTATGTCTGTGGTTAAAATTTTAGTCTTCCCCTCCGGGGCGTAGGCCCTACGGGCCGGAGGCTTGATCTTAACGAAAAATCCTAGTTTTCGTTTGGGCACTAACTAGGGGGGAAGGGCCTTTGATTTAAAATTTTCTTGACAATATAATTTTAAATACATAATTTTATGTGTTTGGGAATTTGTGTTGGTTAGCAAAACGATATTGTTAAATTTATAACTTGCATCCTCTACAAATAAATTATAAGTGCCGGGAAAGAAAAAAACCGGTGAATAAGGAGGGTTCAATACCATGAACGAATTGCTGGCTCCTGGAGGCAGTCTTGAAATGGTGAATGCTGTATTTGGCAGCGGTGCCAATGCCGTATATGTGGGAGCAAAAGGTTTCAGCCGCAGAAAATGCGTTTGGGAACTGGAAGACAGTGAGATTAGGGAAGCGGTTCGAATTGGAAACGATCATGGGGGCAAAGTTCGAGTTGCTATTAACGCGGAAGTACAGGAAAAAGATTTTATCCGTGTGTTGAGTAAAGTCGCCAAATGGGCACAATCTGGCGTAGAAGGGGTTATTGCCAAAACCCCCGAACTTATTCGGCTTATCAAACGCAACTATCCGGAGTTGATCATCCACGCCAGTGTGGGCTGTAATATCCAGACCCGGGAACAGATGGAATATTATCGTGACGCCGGCGCCACCCAGATTGTTGCCAGTACCGAAATCGACACTGTTGAAAAATTGAGGGAGTTTAAAAAAACGGCCGATGAAGTCGGCGTTTTAACTGAAATATTGATTCATGGCAACCGATGTATCGGTGGTGTGGGCAATTGCCTGTTTCACGAATTCACCAGCGATTCATATATCAAAAAAGTCCACCACGATGAAGACGGCAATGAAATCGTTGAATACGAGGGGTGGCCGGACAGAAGCGGCAGTTGCTTTCGGTTTTGCCTGTTAACCGAGGCTCAGCGTGAAAAACTAATGCGCCGCAAAAAAAAGAGCTTTGAAGAAATCGCCAGGATAAATGAAAGAATCCGCCGAAATCCGAATGTGGCCTTTGCCATCAAGGGTGAAGAGCTGAAACAATATGTTGATCTGGGCTTGCAAACCATAAAAGTACAGGGGCGCGAATATCCTATCCGGTTGATTTCGGAAATGATCCATGCATATCGCCTTCTTATCGACGGATATGTGAAGGGAAAAAATCCCGATGATCCGGAAATGTCGGATGCAAATGAGAGTATTCGTCATCTGGCACAGGACCGGGACCGGGCCCGCATGGAAAAAACCCGAGAACTTCATCAGCAGATCAAAGGAACTTAAACCAGACAATATTTAAAACATATAAGATTCCAGTTATAATTTAAGCAGTTTAGGCCGATTTCTAGTTTATTCTGAGAGGTATGATTAAACTCTAAATATACGAGGCGCCGAACATGACCAAAGTATACCTTGTTCGCCATGGCCAGACCGCCTGGAATCTGGAGGAAGTCTTTCGGGGACGCATGGACATTCCTCTGGATGACACCGGAAAAAAAGAGGTTCATCTGGCCGGTGAGGCTTTAAAAGATGAAACCATCCACGCCATTTACAGCAGCCCCCTCTCCCGCTCTATGGAAACGGCTGAAAATATAGCCAAATTTCAGAACATCCAAGTCACCCCCCTTGAAGCCATTATCGATATCAGCTACGGCGATTGGGAAGGGGTCCGCCTTGACGAGGTGCGGGAAAAATATCCGGATCTTTATATGCGTTGGCTCCGGGAACCCCATAAGGTCACCTTTCCGAATGGAGAGAGCCTGGAACAGGTTCGCACCCGGACCATGGAAGCCATAAACAAACTGATTGAAAAACATCAAAATGAAACTATTGCTTTGGTCGCCCATCGGGTGCCGAACAAAGTGATTTGTTGCAGCCTTTTGGGAATCGAAAACAATAATTTTTGGCGAATTCAACAGGATACCGCCAGCACCAACCTTTTTACCTATAAAGACAATCAATGGATCATTTCGTATCTTAATGATACCTCTTATCTAAAAGTTTTGGGGAAACCCGTCCTTTCTGACTTTTAATAGGGAAAATTTATGAAAAAAACCGGCGTTTTTTACCATCCCAGCTTCAGCCGCAGGAGCTATCTTACCCGGGGAGCGCGGCTGGAAGATTTCCCCGGAGCCATTGATCATCTTCTTGCTCGTGATAATGTTATCCTCTTTGAATCCCCTCCCATAGAAGAGGAGTGGATACTGAAAGTGCATACTCCGGAACTTATTCGGGGTGTAGAGGCAGACCATCTTTGCTCAACGGCCTGGCATTCAGTGGGCGGTGTGGTTCTGGCCGGAGAAAAGGTCTGCACCGGGGAAATTGACAACGCATTTGCCCTCATCGGTGCCGGCGGACATCATTCGGGAAGAGACTATTTTGGCGGGTACTGCTGCTTTAACGATGTGGTCATCACCATCACCTATCTACGCGAAATTCATAATATCCAACGGTTTGCAATTATGGACACGGACGCCCACCATGGAGACGGCACCCGGGATCTGCTCAAAAACGATCCTGATGTTCTCCACGTCTGCTGCTGCGGTATGGAGTACGAGTCCGCGGACGGCACCAAAGTCGACATCCGTGCGCCGGGAAGCTCCTGGGGATTCCGGGGAAGGGGCGACAAGGTCAACAATGTTGACCAGCAATATGCCGACAATGTAAAGGCCGAGTTTTATCAACGGGTTAAAGATTTTAAGCCCGATCTGGTATTCTGGTATTTCGGGTTTGATACCCACCGGGGCGATTACGGCAGCCTGGGGTTGAGCGGCCGCTGCTATCAGGAAATTGCCCGCTTTATGAAAAAAACCGCCGAAGAGGTATCCCAAGGCCGTCTGGAAGTGGTTTTAGGCGGCGGCTCCCGAACAGATATTGCGACCAGGGTTATCCCGCCGATTATAGAAATATTAGCTGAGTAACTTAAAGTAACCTGAGGGTGTAAATCGCAACCGTTGGTGAAAGAGGTGTCAGGTTTCAGGTGCCAGCGCCTCTGTTCATCATTCCTGACACCTGACACCTGACACCAAATAGCCATGGCAATCTCAGCAACCCACAGTCTTGATTTACACCCGTAACCTGGATAACCAACGTTCCTTGTCTATTGACAAACCGTGGTTCCAAAGATTTTTTTGTCAGGTTTCAGGTTTCAGGTTTCAGGTTTCAGGTTTCAGGATTAAGGGAGAAACGAAGTGACCAATAGCAATTATATGGACGTGGAGGATCTTGAGGCCTATAAAAAGTTGTGTTGGGCTGACACCTGACACCTGGCATCTGATGAAATCAAATAGCCATGGCAATCTTATCAAACAACAGGCTTGATATACACCCAACGTATTATGTTTTTTAGAGTTTTCCTACCGTGACAAGATACAAAACCGTCTCTTCTTCCCCGTCAACCCCTAAAAGCTCATTGAAATCATCATCATAAAAGGCGCCGATAGGGCAGGAACCGAATCCCATGGCGGTTGCAGCCAGTTGTACATTCTGGCAGACATGTCCCAGATCCATGGGGATGTAGCGCATGGCACGGTCTCGATATTTGGTCATGCACCTAAGCATCATGGCAGTCCAGATAATAACTACCGCTGCCCGGCCTACAAAAGGCTGACCTATGCTGGCAGATACGAACTCACGGCTGAAGTTGCCGTTTTGCATGCGCTCCAGAGCAAAATCAGGTACATTAAAATGATAAATGCCCTGGGGCAATTCTTCCACTTTATCAACATAAAGATAGGTTTCAAAGGGGTAGAGGGCCCCGGCAGAAGGTGCGGTTCGCAGTAAATACATACCACTGCGGGCGGTAACTCCCTGAGCCGACCACATCAGCCTGGCCAGCTCTTCAAGGCTTAAGGGCTCTTGAGTGGTTTTCCGTTTGGAGCGGCGTTGGCTCAGGCATTGCCACAGGTCTGCCGGCCGACTGAAGTCCGGATCCGGCAGTATCACGCGCTCCGCGTCCGGATAACTCTTAAACTGCTCCGGGGAAGGAATAGAACCTAAATCGTCACTTAAAGGCCGATCTCGATGATACCTCGTGCCTTGCACATAGCGAAAGGCAAGTCCTTGTTTATATTTTGTCATGACCGGCTCCTTTCATGAAAGATCAATTAACAATCACTTTTGATTTTTTGTGACAGGATAACAGGATAAACAAAATAAGTAAAGAAGCCACGTCCCGACGGTGTGGTTTTCAGCGCCGAATTTCGATTTTTTTACCATGATGGTTTGCGCCATCTTTTTTTGATTTGCAAATGATTCCTGTCAATGGTAAAAAGGTAACCATGCAACGCTCGAAAGAAAACGCTCTGGAATTGGCATTTAACGCCTTAAAGCAAACTGATGAGGCTATCTATAAATTTGCCTCGCTGGATCTGCCCGAACCTTTAGACTGCCAACCAGGATGCCATTATTGTTGTTTTAATCTGCCGATGGTGACGCCTCCTGAGGCGTTGCTTATGGGACATCATGTAGAGCAAACCTTCACTGATCAGAAGAAAAGAGACACTGCCGACAGAATCAATAAATTACTAGAGCGCATAGATGGGATGACCCCTTACGAAACAGCAATGGTGCGGCATGAACTGCCCTGCATCTTTTTGGAAGACGGAATGTGTATTGTTTATGAGGTGAGGCCTGTTATCTGCCGGACCTGCACCTCGACAAGCGCAGAACACTGCAAGACGATTTTTGAGGATAGAAATCACAGGGCCAGACTTCGTTGTTACCAGCACATACGCCATATCTTTCACACGGTCCATTCACGTTTAGTCGACCGTTGCCGGGAAATGGGGTGTCAATCTGATGCGTTGTCGTTAGCAGAAGCCGTCCAAGATTATTTCAGGCACTCTGAACCGATCCATGCCTGGTTACAGGGTGAAACAGTCTTTCATATTAGGTAAAAGTACCTTGACAAAATTCCTTTGAAAGGTAAAGATTACGTTTTCTTGTGCGCATCTTTGGCTTTCATTCGGCCAAAACAGAACATTTGGAAAGGTTATAGAAAAGATTTGGTTGAAAATCCACACGGGTAACAAGATGATCTTTAATATCAAAAAATCAATTAAATAAGAGGAAATATGCCTAAAGCTAAAATGGGAGCTAAAGTAAAGGTTCACTTTGAGGGTTTATTAGAAGACGGTACAGTATTTGGTTCTACCACAGATGAGGAAGCGTTTGAGTTTATTATTGGAGAGAAAAACATGCTCCCGAGTTTTGAAAATGCGGTCATCGGTATGCAAAAAGGGGAAACAAAGACCATCACACTTGCCCCGGAAGAGGCCTATGGTCCTCATAAAAAAGAACTCGTATCTGTCATGGAAAAATCAGGTTTCCCCAAAGAAATAAATATGGAAGTTGGAAAGAGACTTAGAGTTCGTACACAAGATGGAAAATATAACGTAGTTACAGTAAAAGATTTAACTGGAGACAGTATCGTTCTAGATGAAAATGACCCTCTCGCAGGTAAAACCCTGACCTTTAAAATCGAACTTGTTGAAATAATACAACAAAATGTATCATAATTTTATTGTTTTAAGGAGTGTCTATGAATTGTATGTTTTGTGAATCAGAGATTAATGAAAATGATATTATACAAGAAGGACTTGATGCTAGAATAGCTGGTCAGAAAACATGTCCTTTGGAATACAACTGCCCAAAATGTATCCATGTTTGGGTTACTGAAGTTGACCCTTTCTTTGGGGATCCGGAAAGGAGAATGGAGCTTAGCAGATGTATTCGAAAGCTTTGTGAACAAAGCGATGATAACCGTTTACAAGGACCATTAAGTCTTCAGAAGTTAAACTATATGTGGATGAAAAAATAAAATCGTTTTACGATTTTATAAAACTCCCGCAGCGTAGCTATGGGATCAGATTTGGGAAAGGTTTATCCGCCTCCGGCGGACTAAAATTCCTGACCCATTTTAATTTTTTAACAGCCTAAAAAATTTCCTACTGCCTCTGAACTGCAATGTTTTGATAGTATTCTTTCTTAGACCCATCGGGCGCCTCAAACTGCTCATAAAAAACCCTGTAGGTCCCGTTTGGAATCTTTATATGCACGCCGGCTTCTTTGGCTAAATAAGCCGTTAGATTTTCACTTAAATGACAGGACAACGGAAACAGCAAAAAAGGCTCGCCCCAGAACACCGTACTTGATTCAAGACGAGTATGGCTTGCGACTACAACACCATGGGTTCTCACATAAGATGCTGATGGGCTGTTGTATGGATTCAGAATGCTGCCCAGATGGGTGGTATCAATAATCAGCAGAAGCTCGTTGTCTATTACAAAGAAGTCATCGATCGATGCGCCACAGTCCGGGCGCATTTTGGTCAGGTCCTGAATCGTTCTAAAGCGCTTGGGGTTTGCCAGGGTCGGCGGTTTCGGGTTTTGTGCCATAATGTTAAATATACACATAACGGATAATTCTTATCAGAGTCAGTGCACGTCCATATCCACATGATGACTCACACAATCCCAAACTCCTTTGGGATCACATTCCCGGCAATGGTAGTGTTCACCGTAAACAAGGTTATGTTTGTAGTCAACGGCCTCTTCTTTACGCACCCGGGCTCCACAGTGCGCACATTCAACATATTGGATGTTTTCTTTTTTCATAAAAATCCTGAAAACGAAAATTATTATTTATTTTGTCCTGAAAAACCTGGTCCTTTGGGCCATGTTTCTTTACTTAATCTTCACGTTTTATGGGTTTGTGCATGGGCAGCCCATAAAGCGTATCAATCCAATATTCAAAGTTCTCAGGACCGCCTTCTGCCACTTCACGCCGGAATTTCGCGCAGATCTCCAGCCCTTTTTCCTTGGCGCCCGGAGGAAACCCTTTTTCATCGGACAAATAGCGTTTCTCAAGCCCATCGATCTTTTTCATATACTCTTCGTAAGTGATTTCCTCTATTGCCATTTGTGCTCCCTTAGATTCCTAACCGTTGCCGTTCAGAGGTTCAAAGGTTCAAAGTTAGTGAAGGTTATTAAAAACAAGAAGAATCATTCGGAAATATTCAATCCGTTTTCAGCTTCCTGTATGGCTTTATTCGTCCTTTGAATGACTTCGATCAAGGCGTCCGACTGATAGGTTTCGATACCAACCGATCCCATATCATTGACTTTATCAAACGCATGCTCTTTTTCAACGTGGGTTGCCAAAGCTTTTGCAGCCTCAAACATTCTTACGTTTACTTCTCCGTCCCTATCAGAGTTTTCCGGTCCGTTTTCAACGTCGCTGATGACCTTTCTGGCATTTACAATTAAATCATAAAATTTGTCCGATAAATGGTAGTCCATACCACTACATCCCCCGGCAACGGCTTTGTCAAAAACATTCTCTTTATCAATATAGGTTACCAGAACTTTTGCAGCCTCAAACAGTGCCAAAAACTCAGCCTTCATTTGTATCTTCTCCGTTGTGCTTTTCGAATCTTACATCATCGCCAATTATATGGGACACAGATTTTCGCAGATATACACAGATATTATTTTTTTAATTTAAAATCCTGACAATCTGTGTTTATCTGTGTCCAAATAAAATTTCTTTATTATCAAGCTGCGTTTGAATCCGTGTTAAGTGCTTTGATCCACCTCACCCTGTTCTTTTTCTTGCTGACGTTTATCAATTTCATCCTTGAATCTTTCGGCAAATGCCGTTTTGAAAGCTTCTATTTTCATGGCTTCTTCGTGTTTGCCCAAAAAGGTCAAGGCCATACCCTTGAAAACCTGGGCTTCCTCGATATCCGGGTTTATGGCCAAAGCATCATCAAAGTACGGCAGGCTTTCTTCGTGTTTTTGTAGACCCAGCAGGGCATGGCCCTTGGCCGCCAGGGCATACGCATTGTCGCCTTGCTCTGCCAGTATTTGATCTAAAATTTCAATGGATTCTTCACAGCGACCCATATCGTTCAGGGAATATGCTTTCAGCTGCATGGCTCCCACGTTTCCCGGTCTGAGGGCCAGTTCTTTGTTGCAACAAAACACCACCTCTTCCAAAAGCCCTCTTTCAGCCATTTTCGAGGCCCCATCCATCCAGGATATTTTATCCTCCGAACTGATGTCGATGGCATTCATCATAACGGCCTCGTAGGTTTGCTCAATGGTTTGACGGCCGGTACGCGCCACGGGCACGTCATGGCCAGGGAGTATATTTTCAATCTCTTTTTTCATGAGCTGCCTGAGCCCGTACAAATAATGGTCCATACTTCCACCGCCGGCTTTGTCAGCATCTGCCATTGCATTGGGCAATACGGTGTCACCGGTAATGGCCGTTTTGGTCGCCTGATGATACAGGCAGATACTGTCGATGGTATGCCCGGGTGTGTGGATCACTTCCCATTCAAAGCCGCTCAAATCAAGAGTTTCTCCCCCTTCGATTTCGGTCAGAGAAAATCCGTATTCTTGGAGCGTTTTTTTAAATTCCATGGGACCGGCGGCATGAATGATAATCTCGATCTCTTTTTTTTCCCAGATTTGGGGGATTCTCAAA
>JAFDEW010000470.1 GCA_019310125.1 Deltaproteobacteria bacterium
AGCATAGCCCCTGTCATTCTGGCAGGGGTTTTTTATTGAACATGAACTCAGCAAGGATCGCCGGTGTTCGCTGAAATAGGTCTATCTCGAATTGCCAAGGAACGAGGCAGGGTCAGCAATGACCTTGCCTCTTCTATTTATGCACCTCAGAACTTCACAAATGTTCATTGTTCCATGGTGGAGATTCATATTTTAGACCAAAACAAAAGGGCTTAGAAGATTGTCTAAGCCCTTGAAAATATTATGGTGATCCCACGGGGAATCGAACCCCGGTTACCGGCGTGAGAGGCCGGCGTCCTGACCGCTAGACGATGGGACCCATAAAAAGAAAAAGTTGAAACATGAATATAGAAAAGGGATGAAATTGTCAAATATTTTTTGAGACCTTTGAAAAACGCTCTCTTTTCAGAGTTCTGTATTTGTTGATGGATCACCAGCTCCCGGCTTTTTACCTTTTCTGAATCCAAAAATCAGATAGACAAGCCATCCGATAAACGGGACAACGGCAATTAAGCCCCAGAGCGCTTTTTTCCCAATGGTACCGAAATCCTTGCGCATGATATCGATGATTGCAATAACCGTCAGTAAATAAAAGAAAACACTGATTTTTATCCATACAATAACGGTTGCTATATCCAATGTCATCCTTTCAGGTTTTAGATTTCAAACGCTCTGCAACTTTTAATACAGCATCGACATACTGACGACTGTGGTTGTAATGATAGATAACTTTATACGCTCCTTTTTTCTTTATTCCGTTATGCCATCCGTAATGTTTCAGGTAGTTTGCAACACTTATGATGGCATCTGCATGGTTAAACAGATCTACACGCCCGTCATTGTTTCCGTCCTTGGCAAAGGCAAGAATGTTGCTCGGCATGAATTGAGCTATTCCCATGGCTCCAGCATAAGAGCCGTAAATGCGCACTGGATCAACCTTTTCCCTTGTTGTGTATGTTAAAAACGCCTTGAGTTCATCGTAGGCCCATTTGGATTTTCTTTCCGTCCATTTTTCGAATTTTATCTTTGTAAGTTTGGTTGATTTTGAAACCTTGACCCAAAACATATTCCGGACATCCAAATCCTCAAGTGAAGCCAGGGTCGAGAGCATATTCAATACAGAAGGTCCTCCCAAGCGGGTCCCAAGCCTGGTTTCAATCAGGATAATGGCCGTAATGATTTCTTTGTTTACGCCGTATGTTTTTTCCGCTTTTAACAGATCGGGCTTATGTTTGGCCATATATTTACTAGATTCGTGGATGTTCCTGGGTAAAGTAAACTGATCATAATTTAACACGGCTTCACGGTGGGATAAAAACCGGGAAGCTTTTTTTGTTTCAAAATAAACTTTTGGATTGCTGTATAGCCTGATTATAGTATTTTTATCAAAACCGTCCTTTATGAGACTCTCTTGAAGTGTTTCAAAATATCTATCGCTTTTTTTTGCATGGGCCGCAGTTTGAGTAAAAAAAACGAATGCCATTATCAACAGACCGAATCTAAAGACTATATTTTTGATTGTGGTCATTTTTTCTCCGTTTATCTTATTATCGCTTTTGGCTTTTTTATAGGGACCTTACTGCACCTGCGCTTTGTAAATGTGGTTAGATGCTTGTATCCGGTTGAAAGGAGCAGGGGCAATGCACGGTCATAGTGTTGTCCTACATCGGCCGGGGCATGGGCATCTGAACCCAGAGTGATGCTGATTCCCAGCTTATGACATTTTGTAATAATATCCGGAGAAGGGTAAGCTTCCCGGACCGGGTGGTTATATCCACTGGTATTGATCTCTACGCACAAATTCTTTGTTTTTATTTTAAACAATATCTCGTTAAATTCTTTATCAAAGGCTCTTGAAGGTTTCCTGCCGAATTTTTTTACCAGGTCGATATGGCATACCACATCGAAATAACTAAAATCGAGCATCTTTTCGAGTTGCTCATAATAGAGACCATATACATAATCTGTGTCGTTTTCGCCGTGTTTCCAGGCAGAACTACCACTTACGATATTCAGGCCGCCGGGGAAGTGTAATGCAGTTGCTACAACATCAAAGGCATATGTGCCGGCAATTTCCTGGAAAAGGTCTGTATAGGCCGGGTTGAAATCGATTTCTATGCCGGCTTTGACACTTATGGCTTCTTTGTATTGCTGCTTTAGAAGCTGTATGGCCTGAAAATAATAAGGAATCTCACCCGGAGCCATTGAGAGTCC
>JAFDEW010000010.1 GCA_019310125.1 Deltaproteobacteria bacterium
AAAGTTCAAATTCAAGGCGTGCAAATTTTGCAATCATGAGGCGTACTTGTCGTACGTTGAATGATTTCGAAATGCGGCACAACGCAGAAGTTGGACTTTTTACGAGACCGTCAAAATTAGATCTGTTACATTGCTGCAACAAAGAGTTCAGGCTTTCGTAGAACAATTTCCATTGAAAATGACTCCGGATTCAATCAAAACAACCGGAGCCTGAATATCACCTGTAATACGACCCGGCGGATAAACCTCAATTTTTTCCTTTGCATGAATTGTACCGTTTACCTCACCCATGATTATTGCGGTATCAACAATTATCTCTGCGCTCACAACAGCCTTTTCTCCTATAATCACGGTACCTTGATTGCTGCTAATTTTTCCTGTAACATTCCCGTCCAGCCTGACGGTATTATTAAACTCGATTGTCCCTTCAATACTGGTACCGGCTCCCAGCAAGGTGTTTATGGTTTTAGCCTCCTTTGTTTTTTTCATTCAACCTCCATAACCCGGACAAACCGGTGAAAGTGAAAAAGTGAATCCACAGAAAACAGCCGAGAACACAGTGTCCGGTTAAGTCACGCATCATGTTTCGTGATTATTCAAACAAAAAGCGCCTCATGCTGATATTCATTAAAAGGCCAACACAAATCATTATGCTAACGATTGACGACCCTCCATAACTGATAAACGGCAGCGTCACACCGACAATGGGCATCAGGCCCATAGCCATCCCAACATTAATAAAAATTTGCCAGAACATCATTGCCGTGATGCCTACCGCCAGAATAGTGCCAAAAGGATCCCTGCATCTATAAGCAATGTTTAATCCCCAGATAATAAGCATAAGAAAAAGAAAAAGCATAACCACCGACCCCGCAAAACCCCATTCCTCGGCAAAAACTGAAAATATGAAATCGGTATGCTGCTCAGGTAAAAAGGAAAGTTCCTTCTGCGTTCCTTTCAAATATCCTTTGCCGAAAATCATGCCGGAACCTATGGCGATTTTGGATTGAATAATATGATAGCCTGCACCCAGCGGATCACGGTCTGGATTTATAAATGTTAATATCCGTTTCTTCTGGTAACCTTTCAGTAAAAACCAGACCAAAGGACCGGTTATCGTACACGCGGAAACAATACATAAAAGCGAGCGTCTTTCAATTTTTACGAAAACAGTCATGAAACCGGCAATCAAAACCACCACCATGGCTGTCCCTAAATCCGGTTGTTTAACGATTAAAATAAAAGGAATTGCCGTCAATATCAAAGGGGTAAAAAGTTCTCGCAAGGTAAAACCTCTGGTATCTGAAAATTTGGAATAATATCTTGCCAGACTGATAATCACGGCAATCTTGACAAGTTCTGACGGTTGAACTGAAATGGGGCCCAATACGAACCAGCGCCTTGCCCCCCCTCCATATTTCCCCATCATTAAAACGTATATCAAAAGCAGTATGCATACCACATAGATTGCGGGAGCCCATCGATACAATGATTTATAATTAACCAGAAAAGACAAAACCATACCGGTCATCCCGGCACAATACCAGATCATCTGTTTAAAATAGAGTGTTTTTTGCGGCGTAAGCGTCGCTGATGTTACCGCGCTGTATAGCGTAACAAGACCTATTAGTCCGATTATAAAAATAAGACCTAATAAGCCCCAATCAAAGTATGTTACAAACCGCCTATCAAACATGGTCGGTACACTCCATATAAATAGAGGTCTTGAAAATTCTACAGCCTCTTGAAATTAAACGTCTATTAATGGCAACCTTTTTATGCCATCAGAATGGAATAATGGAATGCTGGGATATTGAGGTAAGGACGGAAATAAAACATTTTAATTGTAAAAACTCTTTCAAACCCATCATTCCATTACTCCATCATTCCATTATTCCAAATTGGGGCGAATCCCTTAACTTCTACTATTGCTTGGAGATTTCAGCTTTCAGCTGCCTGCCATATTCATCCTTTTCCAAATATGTCCTGATTATTTCTCTTGCTATGGGCGCCGCTGCACTTGATCCGTGTTCTCCATGTTCTACAAGCACGGCAACGGCTATTTGCGAATTCACCGATGGCGCATAAGCCACGAACCATGCATGAGCTTTGAAATGGTCCGGCAGATCTTTCTCAGATAAGTTGGAATCATTTTTACGTCCAATAATCTGTGCGGTTCCGGTTTTTCCACTGATATCGATACCTTTAATATGTGCGATCCATCCGGTTCCTTTGGGACTGTTAACGACCTCCCTCAGACCTTTTTTGACAATCGACAATGTCTTTTTACCAGCGGGCAGCCTGCCCATAACCTGCTTTTTGCTTTGAATAACGATATCACCATCTGCTGTTTTAACCGATTTCAGTATGAGTGGCTTATATCTTGTACCGCCATTTGCAAATGCCGAAGTCAAAACCAGCATCTGCAATGGCGTTGATAGGTCATACCCTTGCCCGATGGCCACTGAAAGGGTCTCTCCTCCTTGCCAGGAAATGCCGGTTCGCCGCTTTTTCCAGGCTGAGGTTGGAATCAGCCCTTCTGACTCATCGTCCAGATTTATCCCGGTTGCCGACCCCAAACCACATGCCTTGGCGTAAAATGCGAGTCGATCTATGCCCAGCTTTTGACCCACCTGATAAAAAAAGACGTCACAGGATTCGGACAATGCTTTAACAATATTTACGCTACCATGGCCTCCGCGTCTCCAGCATCTATAAATACGATTTCCGTATTTATAATAGCCCGGACAGTGCATAATTGTGTTTTCATCGATAACACCTTCCTCCAGCCCTGCAATTGCGGTTACAATCTTAAAAGTAGATGCAGGAGGATACTCACCCTGAACAGCCTTGTTTTCCATGGGCCTTAAGGGATTGGAAATCAAAGACTCCCATTGCTTGTGTGACATACCGTCAACAAAAGCATTCTGGTCAAATGAAGGTGAGCTTGCCATTACAAGGATGTCTCCTGTCTCCGGATCCATAGCTACCACGGCACCGGCCGTACCTTCTAAAAGTGCTTCCGCCTTTTTCTGCAAAATGTAGTCAATGGTCAGATATATATTTTGTCCGGGCAAAGCATCAACCGTTTTTAAGACTTTAACAACCTGTCCCATGACATTTACCTCGACCTGTCGTCCCCCCCGCTTTCCCTTTAAAAACCCTTCAAATCCCTTTTCAACGCCAAACTTTCCGATAAAATCACCGCCCTTACACTCCGGATGTTTCCCCGATTTGAGCTCACCAGAATTGATTTCACTCAAATATCCGATCAGATGAGCGGCACTCTGCCTTTTGATGTAGTGTCTTCGAGGCTTGACATCTACGACAATACCAGGAAGATCGAATTTTCGAACCTCGACAGCCGCAAGGGCATCTCGCCCGATATCCTGTTTTAAAAGAATCGGTTTATAGCACGAAATACCTTTATTATGGCCAATTTTTTTCATAAGCTCCGATACAGGAACCTTAACCAGTTTAGCCAACTTCTCAATAGTACGATCAACCGGCTTGGCGTCTTTTAAAATAATACTAAGATCAAACGCCGGCCGATTATCAACAAGAAGTATTCCATTACGATCAAAAATCATCCCTCTGGAAGCATCTGTACTTTGCAGCCGAATACAGTTGTTTTCTGAAAGTCGCCTTAACTCCTGTCCCTGAACGACCTGAAGATAAAATAAACGTATTAAAAGAATAAAAAAGGCTCCTGAAACGCATAACATCACCCGTATTAAACGTTGTTTGTACCAATCGGTATCTGCGGTTTTTAAATATTTACCCAAAGGGGACCTCAATGAATTTCTGTCATTATACGTTTTAAAAGGCCAAAAGTTTTACATTTGCTATGAATCAATTTTCTTTGACAACCATTTTCTTAAGCCAGCTATTCCATCTTTTATGGGAATAATTAAAAAATATTAGAAAAATCGGGCCGGTAAACATTGCCCACAAAACCTGTATCGTAACCGTGCTTATGGCAGCTGATAAAAATTGCGCGCCCGGTTCGAACATGGCAATGGTTCCTATAAATATGAAATTTTGCAGTAACACGCCTGCAGCAACAATAAATGGTAAAAGAAAGCTGTCTCCTACATGTAAAAATGTAATAATCCACCGAACCCCTACAAAGAGCCAGACATAGGTTGTTAAATATAGCCCAAACGGACCTCCGGAAAGGCTATCCATCACGATTCCAAAAAAGAGTATGACAGGTATGCTTTGACGAAGAGAATGAAAAAGACTTAAATAAATAACAAACGGGGAAAGCAGATCATAAAACCTGTCGAACAAATGGAAATAGGGCATAATAGTTGTCTGAAGAAGCACCAGACAAATACAGATACCGACATGAAAACAATACGTCATTGCTCGCTCTGAAACTTATGCTTTTTGAGGTTCAATACAACCAGAACCTCTTCAAGTTTTTCGAAATCAACGCACGGGGTAACTGTCACTTCCTGAAAAATTCCTGAATTGGGTTTAACAACGCCCGAAACCTGGCCCAAGGGGAGTCCTTTTAGAAAAACACCATCCAATCCGGATGAAACAACGGTATCGCCAACTGCAACCCCTTTCTTGCGCAGAACATATTTAAAAAAACATCGGTCCGCAAACCCGCCCTTAATAATCCCTCGCGCTCTGCTCCTCTGGACCAGTGCATCAACCGCACTGTTATGGTCAATAATCAGAAGAACCTTGGAATTATGGAGCGAGACCTCTGCAACCTGCCCCACAATTCCTTCAGGAATCACAACCGCCGCACCTTTTTTCACACCATCATCTTTACCCTTGTTTATCATTATCGTCTTAAACCAGGGAGAGGGATCTTTGCCGATAACCTCGGCAGCAATTACTTTATCGGTAATGGTTTTCTGAAAGTCAAGTAAGCTTCGGAGACGAATGTTGGAAAGCTTAAGTTCCTTATACAGATTGTTTCTTTCAACTGCATGACTTAATGCTTTTCTATAATTATCATTTTCTTTTGCCGTTTCAACAAGAAAGAAATAGTGGACCCAGATATTTTTTACAAAACGAATTGAACGGGAAACAGCCTCCTGAAACGGGGCAATTAAAGAGATAGCTATCCGCCCTGGGCCATACGATTGATAGCGGCGATTGGAAACAGAAAGGACTATGATGTTGACAGCAATCAAAACGATCACCCCAACAATCATCACCATCTTTTTGGGGAACATGAAACTATATAATCACAACTTGTTTGAGGATTTCAATGCTATCGAGAGCTGCACCTGAGCCAAGCGCCACCGTTGATAACGGATCCTCGGTTATAGTTATCGGAAGGCTGGTTTCCTCCCTGAGAAGTTTGTCCATATTTTTTAATAGTGCACCGCCTCCTGTCAGAACGATTCCTCTGTCCACAATATCTGCAGCAAGCTCCGGCGGCGTTTGTTCCAGAGCTATTTTGACTGTTTCCACAATAGCATCTATCTGCTCTGAAATGGCAACCCGTATCTCCTCCGAATCAATGGCCAGAATCTTGGGTATTCCGGATGCAAGATCTCTGCCCTTGACTTCTATTGTCTCCAGATCCTGAGTTTCCGGGTATGCATTTCCGATTGTCGTTTTAATAATTTCAGCGGTTCGTTCACCGATCAAAAGGTTGTACTTACGTTTGATATACTGAATGATCGCAGAATCCATCTTGTTGCCAGCCACCCTGATTGATCTGCTGTAAACAATTCCCGCCAGAGATATTACTGCAACCTCTGTAGTGCCACCGCCGATATCGACAACCATGTTGCAGATCGGTTCAGTAACCGGAAGACCGGCTCCGATTGCAGCGGCCATGGGTTCTTCGATCAGAAATACTTCGCGCGCCCCTGCAGATTCAGCGGATTCCCTGACAGCACGTTTTTCAACCTGCGTAATTCCGGACGGAATGGCAATAACAATTCTCGGTCTGACAAATGTACGCCGGTTATGGACCTTGTGGATAAAATGTCGGAGCATCGCCTCGGTAACTTCAAAATCAGCGATAACACCATCACGCATGGGTCGAATGGCTACAATATGGCCGGGTGTCCGGCCCAGCATATTCTTAGCCTCAAGGCCAACAGCAAGAACGCGGTTTTTCATCCGATTGTCTGTTCGAACCGCAACCACAGAGGGCTCATTCAATACAATGCCCTTACCTTTAACATAAACAAGTGTGTTTGCCGTACCAAGATCGATAGCAAGATCACTGGAAAATGCACCTAAAATTTTATCTACAAATAAACCCATGACACCTCATATCGGCACATGAAAAGTGCTCATTCCTTATATGTTTTTTATAACCCTGAAAAAAGCTTGATAATTTATCGGTCATTTAAACATAGAAATTTATCAGACTCGTTTTATGATTACAAGAAAAATATCAAGTTATAAAATTGCATCCCTATTTAATATTGTCTCGTTTTCAGCGGGGTTTTGCCGCCCCCCCAAAAAAAATTATACTATCAACATATCTTATCGTCAATTTAGGATATAGAAGTTAGAACACATCTTTTCAAGTTAGTTCGCTTCGCTCACAATTGGAATGTTGGAACACTGGAATATTGGGTTCTGGGAAAATGGAAAGTTGGGTTATTGTAAAATTCCTCTTGACCGGAATTAAATAGAGGAATGTCATCTTCTTTAAATCATCATTCCAATATTCCATCATTCCATTTTTCCATGTCCGAGTTAAAAATTTAAGTCTAAAAAATACTCTTAGTTTCAATAAGTTGTGGAATTTCCGAGACGTTTATTAATAAGCGCTTTCATGACCCTATCATGCAATTTCGGTCTGAAGGCTTTTATTTTGTTATTACTCCGCGATGGATGTACACGGTTGGTTAATAAGATAATTATCACGTTGCGGTCAAGATCCATCCAAAAAGATGTGCCGGTGAAGCCAAGATGCCCCACCGTGTATTTTGAAAAGTATCGACCGCAACTCGGGCCGGTCGGAGACGGGGTGTCAAATCCCAGAGCCCGACCCGTATGTTCCTGCTGTTTAAAAAACATTTGAATTAAATCCGTATCAAATACACTCGTGCAAGGGGAACCCAAATATGCGGCCATAAGCTCGGACAAAAGAGAAAGAACATCCTGGGCCGTTCCGAAAAGACCGGCATGTCCCTGGATACCGCCCGCCACATAAGCGTTATCGTCATGCACGGCGCCCTCCAAAAGCATGTTCCGCCACGAACAGCGTTCGGTAGCGGCAAATTCTACCTGACGAGGCGTTGAATCAAGATCCACAAAAAACAGGTTTTCAAGGCCCAGTGGATGGTAGATCTCTTTCATAACAAACCGGTCCAATCGATTTCCCGACACCTTTTCTATAACCCAGCACAGAATCATGAATCCTATATCGCTATACATCACCTGTTTGCCGGGGGGATTTATAAGTGGTTCTTTCACCAGAAGCTCTCTTAACGCATCTTTTCTTAGATGTGGCTCAAGCTTGCACAACACTTTGTAATAGGGGCGGTAATCCGACAAGCCCGAATTATGATAAAGCAGGTTTTCTATACTGATCCGCCCCTTGTCTGTCCTGTCAAATTGGGTTAAAATCGATCCGATACGTTGACCCAGTTCCAGCTTTTGTTGCGAAATGAGTTTTATGATCGCCAGTGTGGTAGCCAGCGGTTTTGTAAAAGATGCCAGGTCAAAAACCGTATCTCTCGTCATTAAACGACCGGAGAATATATTCGCATATCCGTATGCTTGGAAATAAAATTCGGAGCCGGCGGTCGAGACCAGGAGCACTCCTCCGGGGAACACCTCATTAGAAACCGCTTGTTTCATCAAGTTGTTTACCGATTCCATGTTGTCATTCGTCAGTTGTCACGGTTGCCGGTTCATGAAAAGTCAAAATTTGCCGGTCGGCGTCAAGGGTTGCTCTCAGCCCGATTGGGATCGTGATATTGACCCTGGCGTGGCCGATTTCAAAACCGGAAAGAATGGGAATATTGACATCGTTGAACACTTCCTGAACGATCCTGAATATATCGTCAAGCTTTCCGCACGCTTCAAAGGAACCCAGGAAAAGGCCCTTGAGCCCCTCAAAACATCCGGCAAGCTTCATCTGGGTCAGCATTCGGTCTATTCGGTATGGTGCCTCTCCCCGATCCTCGAGAAACAGAATCTTCCCATTGAAATTCGGGGTATAAGGCGTCCCGGCAAGATGACACAAGGTGGTCAGGTTCCCGCCGACCACAACCCCTGAACACACACCCGGCTTGAGGGCAATGCCTTTTTCGGGTTTCAGATCAAATATCTTGTCGGCGGTCATCACCTTAAGCATTGCCGCGATGGTCTGTTTGTCGGTATTTGCCAGAGTGGTTACCACAGGCCCGTGAAAGGTAACCAGGCTGCACCGGGCATGTAATATGAACAGCAGCACCGAAATATCGCTGAATCCGACAAAAATCTTGGGATTATTTTGAATAATTTTAAAATCGAGAAACCGAAGGATCCGCATGCTGCCATACCCGCCCCGGGCACAAATAACCGCTTGGACGGCAGGATCGGCGAACAGACGATTCACCTGATCCGCCCGCTGCACATCGGTTCCGGCAAAAAATCCATGTTTTTGGAAAATACCCTCATCAAAAAACGTTCGAAACCCCATAGACTCTAAAACCGCCTTTCCTTTCATGAATTTTGTCGGATCAAACGGACCGGCAGGCGCAGCAATGCCAACCGTATCGCCCGGCATCAGGCAGCGAGGCTTAATAGATTTTTTCTCTTTAATTTGCATGGGATGGTGTGGTTTTTTGATTAAGTTTTAGAGTTCGGATTAAATAAAACGTCCTTTTTACGAAATCGTCAATAAAAATTTGAAATTATTATCACATGAGGTTTAATAACCACTCAATATCGTTTGAAGTAAATAAAGGAAACGACTTTCTCACCGTCATCATGGTATATCATATCTTGACACGGCATATTTGAGGTGTTAGTTATCCAATTATTGTCGGGGCGTGGCGCAGTCTGGGAGCGCACTTGAATGGGGTTCAAGGGGTCGGAGGTTCAAATCCTCTCGCCCCGACCAATTTTAAATTATAATATCCACTTATCCGGTCAGGTCTTCATACAGAATTTGCCGGAATATGCAGATATACCCACTGAGTTTGATTTCTAAAAAAGCTCCATCTGGGCCGAATTTTTAACAGTTACGGCATGACGCAAATTTTGGCTGATAACATCAAGTTTTTTCTCCTTAAGCTCGTCAGACCAATTTTTACAAAATTCCGACTGGGGCTTGTCTGAATAGTTGACTTCAAACTCACCCCCCTCCGGTTGCGTAATATCCAGCGGGTCATTTAATATCAATTCTTTTTCTTGTGCGGTTATTACAGGAAAGCCGTAATGCTTATTTTCATATTTGAACCCACCCTTGGTTTTTAACCGATGAACGACAAACTCCAAATGTTTGGCAAGTCTTTTCCGAATTAACCGCTTTGACGAATCAACGATAACCTTTTTAATACGATCAATAACATTTTCCAGAGCAGGGTCTATTTCATAACCGATGCTGTTTCTCCCTGAGGCAATTGCAGCGGCAGTTGTTGTTCCTGTTCCCAAAAAAGGATCAAGCACAGTATCGCCTTTGGCCGAATACATATTGATGAGTCGATATACTAACTCAAAAGGATAAGCGGCACTCCTTCGGCGAGAGTCTTTATCCTTTAGGGCTTGTGGCGTCCCCTTAACATCAAACCATACATCCGAGTACCAGCTATTGCGTTCCTCCCAAAATATAGCGCTTTCACGCCTAATCTTTTTATCTTCTTCCTTCTTGAACACCCGCTTTGGACCTTTCCTTAAAATCAAAATATATTCATGTTCCAATGTTACATATGCCCCGGCAGGGAGCATGCCCGATCCCATAAACTTGTTAGGCGCATTGGTCTGTTTCCGCCATAGGATACAGGGAAGTGCCGAGAAGCCGAGATCCAGCGCCATTTTCAAAATTCTCATGTGGTTCGGATACAGTACGAAATTGCCGTTGATGGTTCTGGTCGCATCGCCAATGTTGATGCAGGCAAAACCACCGACTTTTAATACCCGGTAAACCTCTTTCCATACCGGGTCCAACACTTGGTGCATCAATTCAAAGGCATTTGTCCCGTCCCCTTTTTCCAACGCCTTGTTAACAGATGGGCTCTGCCGCGCGAACATTTCATCCCACATTTCAATCATCGGGTAGGGCGGGGAGGTTACCATGAAATCAACGCTCTCAGATGACACCGCTTCCATGTTTATGCTGTTACCAATTAAAATCTTATGATTTGTTTCCATATTGTCGCTCTATTTATGATGACGTTTGTTTTAGTTTTACAACTATTGCGTATTTATTATTCAAAATCAATCGATTTAGTTATTGACCGAAAGCCATACAGTAGATCTCATAATCCTCCAACACTACAGAATTCTTGACACTTCTTTATTAATTATGTATTTAATTGAATTAACTCAAATTTCGGAGACTTCAAATCAAGTCAATAAAGGTCCCTTTTTTACATATGGGAAAGCGTTGAAAAGGTAGATAGATCATGAAACGTATAAAGGAAAGGAGGAACCCGGAAATGAAGAATCTAATAAAGAACCTGCAAGCTGTGAACAGGAATCTAACGGCATTATCAAAGAAGGTTGACAATATCATTGTCCAGGTCGGCAAACTTGAGAAACCAAAATCAGCAAAAAAAACCACGGCCAAAGCAAAGCCCGTAAAAAAGGTTGTTGTCAAACAAACCGCCAAATTAACAGCGGCAGATACTCTTTTTGGCATCATTAAAAGATTCAAAAAGGGCACTGATGTGGCGACACTTATGAAAAAGACGGGGTTCAACAGAAGAAAAATATACGATAATGTTAAGATGTTAAAGAAGCAGGGAAAAATCAGGACTGCCGGGATTGGCGTGTATGTTAAGGCATAAATCCTTCGATAATATGTAACGCCAATTCACCGCAAACAAAATGGATGACTATTTTAATCCGAATTCGGTTTAAAATCCCAGGTCATCATTAATCAAAACAACCTTTATCCTGCCTTTGGGAAATGATTTTTCGGTAATCGTCCAAGTATTGCAAATACGGTCAGGACTTTTACATTCTTCGCAATAGGAGGTTTTGGCGCAGGGTGTTTTTTTGTCCAGACGCATGGTGTTGACCGGAGCGGCATAGTTTTTAATACGGAACATGGCCGCATCCAGGTCAGGGACAATTTTATTGCGACCTGCAAGGATAATAACATGTTTGGGGCCGAAAGTGATCCCTCCAATACGGTTGCCGATCATATCAAGGTTAACAAGCTGACCGGTCTCGGTCACCGCATTACTTCCGGTAATAAAAAGATCGACCAGCAGTGACTGCCGGCGACGCTCCAGACTTTTTTCGGGAGACAGTTTTTTTTCAAAAGTGTCCAGCACATTTAACTCACTCCTTTTCTTCAACGCATCATATAGTCCTGTGGCAGTGAATGTTAGCGATCCTCCCCATGAAACACTCCTGGGCGCAATATCGGGTATAATTTTTTCCAGAACAATCTTTTTGGCTTCATCAGTATTTTGCGCCACAAAGGTTTGGAAGTTGTTTGAATCCAAAACCTTCTTAAGATCGCTCAGTCTTGTTTTCCAAAATCTATCAATGGGTTTATCCATAATATCCTCCTTTCTAATAATTCAGGATGTTGTCGGTGGTTATGCTAAGTTAGCTTGATCGTTTTGCATAAAAGTGCTATCCGCTCCCATGTTGATATAAACTTATTTTTAAAGAAATGGAATTTTATTTTCAACAATTAAAAAACGAGTGTCTTCGTAAAAAGTCACTTATAAATTTATCAAAAAACAAAGAAAAAATTGCGCAGGGCAAAAACAAAGCTGAGCATTAACAATCCGTTATAATTTTAGTAAAATCTGATTTGCCACAGACCTGGATTCTCCGGCAGATATCACCCGGATGGCGGGGTTTCCTTTTACCGGGCACTTGTATTCACAGATACCGCACCCCACACAGCTTTCCAGATCCACATAAGGCAGTTTTACATTGACCGCTTTCCCGGCCGGTAACCAAGAAGACTGCGCTTCTTTAAAGCGTATGGCTTTGGGAGACGTTGGGCAGTGTTCTTCACAGACGATGCAGGGCCCGTTTCCCGACCACGGGAGGCACCGGCCCCGGTCTATATGGGCCGACCCTATCCTGATGGGACTTTCGATTTTCTCTTTGCCTGATAATTTGCGGATAGCCCCCGTAGGACAAACCCCGCCGCAAAGTGTGCAGGTATATTCACAATAGCCCTGGATCATAATGAGATTCGGCGTCCAGAACCCGGCCATTCCCGCTTCTGTGAGTGCAGGGTTGATTGCGTTTGTCGGACAAACCTTCATGCAGAGCCCGCACCGCTGGCAGAGTTTTAAAAAATCCTTTTCGGGCAATGATCCCGGAGGTCTGATCAGACGGGCATCAGAAACCGTGTGCACCCTGCCGTCCAATCGTCCTAAAAAAGGAAAAGATAGGCCGGCCAACAAACCGCCCAGAACCGCCCGGCGACCCATATCGGGTGTTTTGCTAACCTCCTGCGGCCATCCCAATTTAAAAGCAATGGCATCTTCAGGGCAGGCGTTAAAACAGTTAAAGCAGAACATACATTCCGAGGCGTCCCATTCCTGGCCCGGGATCGGAGAAGCTGCCCCTTGGCAGGATTGAAGACACAAGCTGCAATTCGTGCATTTCTCAAGGTCTTTTTCCAGCCTCAGGATACTGAACCGTCCCAAAAGGCCCAAAAGAGCACCCAGAGGACATAAGGTCCGGCACCAGAAACGCGGACGGATACGGTTGAGAAACAAAATAAATAGAAAAAGAACGCCCATGAACCAGGCAGATTTAAAAGCCTTGTATCCATACCCGAAAACCGGTGATACCAGGACCTCCCCGCTGTAGCTTATATAATTTAATATTTTTATATCGCTTTGCGCAGCCAGATCCAGTAATTCTTTAATCCCGGTTCCGATCCCCGGGAAAACGGCAAGGGCCAGAGAACGGAAGAGAAAAGCCATGGGGTCTAACAGTCCGGTGAGATTAAGACCCAGCACCGCAGCGATAAGAAATAGGATAAGCAAAAAATATTTGAATCTCTGACTGGCGTGTTTTTGGTTCGCATGGATCATATCCTGTTTTTTCAGGGCCGGTCTGATGTAACTCACCATGTGGTGAAGGGTGCCCAATGGACAGATAAAGCCGCAGAAAATCCTGCCAAAGAAAAACGTCAGGACAACAATCCCAAAAGCCCACCCAAAGCCTTTGATCCACTGGTGCCCTGATATGAGAGATGTGATCCATATGAGCGGATCAATCTGAAAAAAATATGTGACCGGATAATCCAGCTGGATCTCCTGTTCACCGTTCAGCGCTATGGAATAATCCAGATAAATGTCCTGGGGCAGACGGCTTTCAATGAGGAGAAAAATGAAAAGGATTAAAAAAAAGGCCTGGCTAACGCGTCGTATCCAGACCAGATGGGTTGCTTTCAAATGATCACCTTGTGCTCACGGAGTTTTTGAAATTCAGTTGTGCCAAGTCCCCATTTTTCCCCGAGGGTAATGAAACCGATGTCCTGAGGCTGAAGATTAAAAAGACCTGCGGCTTTGGCATCTGCGGCAACAGGATCATCA
Source organism: Deltaproteobacteria bacterium (assembly GCA_019310125.1). Taxonomy (GTDB): domain Bacteria; phylum Desulfobacterota; class Desulfobacteria; order Desulfobacterales; family UBA11574; genus S5133MH16. The sequence goes on from JAFDEW010000010.1 coordinate 13,668, forward strand.
CTCAATATAAGGCGATTTGAGACCGCCACATCCGAACGGCTTCCGCCTGAGGGACCGTTCGCAACCATGATCCGTGTGGCATCTATGAGAGTGATCGTGGGGTTGAAAAATTGGGCCAGATCCACAATGGTCAGATGGATATCCTGATGCAGGGCACTTCTCCTGCCGCCCACGGCACCAATCCAGTTTTTCATGCCAAGCGTCAGACCGCTGAGGCTATGGACCTTGGCAACCGGCAGATTGATGACTTTGTCGGCCTCAACCAGTGGCAAAAAAACGGGCCAGACATCCAGACGGTGTCCCCGTAACTTCATGTTCCGCATCAATGAAGATCGTGGATAAACCAGATCCGCTCCGGTTTTTTTCGCCACCATCCCAGCACCCGTGATGGCAAAACAGCGTCTGGCGTCATGGATGGTATGATCGGCGATTCTGACTTTTTTGGCTCCGGCCTCCTGGCAAAGCTCAACAACCGCTTCCAGAACTTCCGGATTGGTAGTTGCCGCCAGGTCCGGGGGCCTTGCCCAGGAAATATTCGGCTTGATCACCACGACATCCTGCCTTGAAACAAATTTCTGTATTCCCCCGGCCGCCTCGAAAACCTTTCTGGCTAACGTCCTAACAGAATATCCAGGATTCTGGCCGATGCCTTCAATAATAAATTTCTTACGGGTTGATCCGGCCCAGGCTGAAATTGTTTTTTGAAATGGCCATGTTATTACGCCGGTCAGGGCAAGGCCTCCGGATATTTTAAAAAGCTTTTTTATGGATTGTCTACGGGTAATGGGATGATAATTCATAATCTAATCCTCATCAAACAATACCGGTTATTATTCCCGAATCATTGGGTGATTCGAAAGAAATGCGCCGTATTTCCCTGACTCCGGCATCAGAAAGCATGTCTCGGATCTGCTTTTCAGAATAGGATTGTCCTGACGGCGTTACCAAAAGCATATTCAGGGAAAACAGGGCCGGGAAAAGCGGGCCGTCCATGCTGTCATTTAAAATAAAATCGTGGATCAGGATCATACCCCCGGGTTCCAGGGCAGAAACGGCCTTGCCGATAATGTTGCGACAGTCCTCGGGGCCTTCTCCGTGGAGAATATGAGATAACCATACCACGTCATAGATTCCTTTAATGTCTTCTTTGAGATAATCCACATCCTTGAAATCGATCCGGTTTTGCAACTTAAATTTTGCAATGGTTTTTTCAGCAAAGGGGCGGGTGGTGGGCAAGTCATAAACCGTTGCTTTGAGCCGGGGATTGTTCATACAAAAATGAATGGCATAAGTCCCGGGGCCGCCGCCCAGATCCAGTAAATGCCGCCGACCGGAAAGATCTACTTTAGGGGCCAGCACCGGAGCGAGATTCATGGCCAAATTGAACATCCCCATAAGAAAATTTTCTCGTTGTTCTTCATTCGTATGAGTTACTCTGTGCCTTACCGAACGGCCGGAGCGAACCGCCATATCCAGACGGCTCCAAGACTCTATCAAATTGTGATGGTGCAAAATGATGTGCCCCATATATCGGGGAGAGTCCTTGGAAAGAAAAGTCAAACTCAACGGCGTATTGGAATAAATATCTTCTTTTTTCACCAGAAGGTCCATGGCAGAAAGGGCGTTGAGAAGCATTTTAACGCCTCTTTTGTCGCCCTTGAGTTTGTCGGCCACATCTTCCCCCTTAAGACGATCCTTGCTGATAATCGTAAAAACATCGAGTTTAACACCTGCATGGAGCGTACAGGTCTCCCAATAACTTCCTGATAATTTAAGTATTTTTTCAGGTTTCAATTCTTTTGCGGTCATAACATCTCACTTTTTCTGTGATTTTTTAAGATATAATTTATATTATTTTTATCAAAGTTACATCAATTTTTCAACCGGTATAGCTTAAGCAGCTGGCGTTCTCCATTTGAGACCTTTGAAAAATGCTCAATTTTGTTCAAGTCCAAGAAAGACGAAAGTTTTAACCACAGGAATACATTGAGTATTTTGAGGATTAACCCGCCAAAGTTCGGTGGCGGGTTAAAATTTGAGTCTGACCCCAGAGGAATGGGCTACGCATTCCACGGGGCAGGCGCAGGAATTGGGCAAAAGGGGGCATTTTGCAAAGGTCTCCACTTGTGTATCGTTTGAGCATTCCTAAGCAAGGCGCAAAACAATCCTGTAAGTGATCCGGATTTTAAGCAGGTCGATGTGTGATACTACCCTTTTAAATTTTTAAAAATTTCTGATAAAAAAACTTTACATTTATCATTCATGATTTATTGTCATAGATTGTTATATTTAAAACCCGTATTCAGGAGATGCCATGACGAACCAAACGAAAATTCCGGACGATTTGCAACGGGCTTTTCACCGCTTGATTTATCATCTTCCCGACCCGCTTAAAGATGATGACCACACGCAACAAGTCATTTTAAATTACTTAAAATTTGGGGATGAAAAATTGGCTCGACAGCGTATTGAAATCATCAAAATAAGTTTTCGCGAAAAAACCCCTGAAGAATCATCTGAAATCCAGACATTGTTGGATCTTTACTCTGACGGAAGTGATACTCCTGAATCCGATCTATCTGAGGGTGACAGCTTAGAATTCCCAACCGATTAGCTCAATTTATTGATTTCATAAAAATTTTGTGTCAGAATTTTTATGAGACCATCAAGACCATCTCTTTCAATCAAAAAAAGGGCAACACCGTAACGGTGTTGCCCTTGGGTAAAAAAGAGTTTGTATTATTAACAGCAGGAATTTGTTTCTGATCCGCAGCCTGAACATCCTGATCCGAAATCGATCCCACAATCCAGTTTAAAACCCATTCCGGAAAAATCTATCTTAATGGGTTTTGCTTTTTCCATAAACTCTTTATCGACAATATATTTAAAACCGTCAATTTCAAAAACTTGATCCGTATCTTTAGACTCATCCAGAGCCATGGCGAGCGATGGGCCGCCTCATCCTCCCGCATTTAAAAATAACCGTATCGGCGAAACCTCTTTGCCTTTGAAATACTCGGCAATCTGTTCTGTAGCTAATTTTGTAACTTCAATCATAATATTCTCCTTATTTTAAATAATATACGTCCCATTCAAAATGTTTTGAATGTTAAAATACAATAATTCCGGCATATGGATTTGTCAATGTAAGACGTTAAAAAAAATCATACCCCAAAAAACTTCACAATAAGTTCTGGTGTATGAAATGATCCTATTGACCCGAATCCACAATTTGTTGAGATGTAACGAATCCAACACATAACACCAAGTAATATCTCAAAAAGTTCTGGGAAGTTAAATGATTATATTTACCTTAATTCATTGAAAGGCTAAAAATTTAAAACCTAAAACAAGATGAATTCTGTTTTTTTTCGAATCCCTCACATATTATTTTTCTACACTTTTTAAGTATTCCTGGTAAACAGCATGATTATTTTTAGAAAAGAGAATAAAGACGACCTTTTTTATGGTGCTGTTACCCTTTAAAAAATCGCAGGTAGTATCAACTGCGATTTTACAAGCCTCGGTCATAGGATACCCATATACGCCACAACTTATAGCCGGAAAGGCCATAGAAGCGATATCCTTTTTTACGGCAAGTTCTAGACTGTTCAAGTAGCAAGAGGAAAGAAGTTTTCGGTCTTGAGCCCTTCCACTGTAAATAGGCCCTACGGTATGTATTACATATCTGGCAGGAAGATTATAGCCTCTCGTTATTCTGACTTTCCCGGTAGGACACCTCCCGATTTTACGGCATTCATTTAAAAGCCCCGGACCTGCTGCTCTGTGGATTGCTCCATCCACACCGCCTCCTCCCAAAAGCGACGAGTTAGCAGCATTAACAATCGCATCAAGTGCAAGGCGGGTGATATCTCCCTGTGCAATTGTTATGCGCTCAAGCACCTCCTTTTCCATGGTTCTGCCTCCAAGTACAATTTTTCAGGGAACGGTCATAAATCATAAAGCGTTTCATCTCGTAACGGTTCTTTGTGTCTTGTTTTAATGCTTTTTGCCTTTTTCGCCTGCAAAGAAAACGGGTCTTCCTCTTCCAGAATATCACCCAATTCAGCCTCTACCTGTTCAGGATCCTCACCTTTTTCCATTCTCCTCAATGCCTCATCCATGCCGTCACCAAGTTTAAGGTCTGTCATATCAGAAAGTTTGCGCATAAGATTGGCAGCCTGCTTGGGATCGTCCTCGTTCATTTTATCAGCTTCACCCGCCAGCATCTGCATGGCCTGTTCCATTTTGCTGCTGTCAAATGGCAGATCATCCATATCGCTGTCTTCCTTTGCTCGTCCGGTAAATGCCACCACGGAAATCTGTCTGGTAAGTGTCGTTGTTTTACATTTCGGGCACTTGGGCGTTTTGGTCGTATTAATGGTTTTGGAAAAGAAATTAAAAAGAGTATTACAGTCCCTGCAATAAAATTCGTAGATTGGCATGGTTATACCTCTTTCTTTACTTTTTCTGCTGTGCTTTCTGTATTCTGGCCCATGTATCCCGTAACGTTACCGTTCGGTTGAATACCAGGGCTTGGTCGGAAGAATCCTTGGAATCGATGCAGAAATACCCGAGTCTTTCAAACTGGTACCTGCTGCCCGGCGTCGCACCGTCAAGACTGGGTTCCACAAAGAAAGGGAGTCTTTCCAAAGAATTCGGATTTAAATATGTTTTAAAATCAACATCCTTTTCTTCATCCGGATTTTCTTTTATAAAGAGATGATCGTAAAGCCGCGTTTGGGCTTTGATCGCGTGGGCCGCAGACACCCAATGTAAGGTCGCTTTGACCTTCCGTCCATCCGGGGATGATCCGCCGCGGGTATCCGGATCATAGGTGCAATGCAGTTCCACCACTCGGCCGGTTTTTTCATCCTTAACAACCCTCACACATTTTATATAATACGCATATCGAAGTCGAACCTCACGCCCGGGCGCCAAACGGAAAAACTTTTTCGGCGGATCCTCTAAAAAATCGTCCTGTTCGATGTAAATTACTCGCGAAAAAGGAATCTTACGTGTGCCCATAGCCGGATCTCCAGGGTTGTTCAAGGCATCCAATTCTTCAACTTTGTTTTCGGGAAAGTTATCGATGACCACTTTGAGCGGACGCAACACACCCATTACGCGCTGTGCCCGTTTATTCAAATCTTCTCTGATGCTGTATTCGAGCAAAGCCATATCAACAATACTGTCCCGCCGGGCCACTCCGATCCGTTCACAAAAATTGCGGATCGAGTCCGGTGTATAGCCGCGTCTCCTCAGACCGCTAATGGTCGGCATTCGAGGATCGTCCCATCCTGAGACATGTTTTCCATCTACCAGTTCCACAAGTTTGCGCTTACTTAATATCGTATAGCTGAGGTTAAGGCGGGCGAACTCGATTTGCTGGGGGTGGTAGTCGACGTTAAGTTCGTCCAGTATCCAGTCGTACAGTTGGCGATTGATTTCAAATTCAAGGGTGCAAAGAGAATGGGTAATTCCTTCGATGGAATCTGAAAGGCAATGGGCAAAGTCGTACATCGGATAAATGCACCACTTGTGACCCGTTTTGTGATGGGGTATCCGTCGAATACGATAAAGCGTGGGATCACGCATCAATACATTTGGCGATGCCATATCAATCTTGGCCCGGAGAACGTGGGAACCGTCCGCAAATTCTCCAGCCCGCATGCGCTCGAACAGGTCCAGGTTTTCTCTCACCGAACGGATTCGATAGGGACTTTCCTCTCCCGGTGTTGTCAGGGTGCCGCGGCTCTCCCTGATCTCATCAGCGCTCAAGCTGCACACATAAGCTTTGCCGATTGTGATCAACTGAACGGCATATTGATAAAGTTGCTCAAAGTAGTCGGAGGCATAGAACAAACGATCATCCCAATCGAATCCAAGCCATCGGACGTCTTGTATTATGGATTCAACATATTCAATATCCTCTTTGCCGGGATTGGTATCATCGAATCGCAAATTGCAAATACCCCCCTCATTCTCTGCGGCAATACCGAAGTTAAGACAAATGGATTTGGCATGTCCGATATGTACATATCCGTTAGGCTCCGGGGGAAAGCGGGTGACAACCCGGCCGTTGTTTTTGTTGTCTTTCAAGTCCCGGGCGACAATATTCCGGATAAAATTAGAGGCCGGGGTGAGTTCGGTTTTTGTCATATTCAAAGCTCCAATCTTTCGCTATGTTTAAGGGTTATCGAAAAGTGCCGGAGCCTTGCTCAGGAGACCCACAATACGACGCTGTCCCATGGTGATTAAAATATCAAAGATCCCTGGGCCGGCAAGCTGGCCGGTAACAACGGTTCGAATGCCGTTGATCAATATCCCGGGTTTGATTTTCAGCTCCTCAGCCATCTCACGAATCGTATTTTCGGTTTCCGAAGCCGTAAAATTTTCCAAAGCCTGCAACCGATTTGCCAGCATGGGAAGCCATTTTTTAAGATCCGGATGTTTGAAAATATTCTTTTTCAGTGCCCTGGTTTCAACGGGAAAATCATCGGAAAAATAGGCGCGCCCACGGGAAACAAAATCGGTGGTCACATGAAACCGGCTGCGAATCAGTTCGATGGTATCCAGATACCAGCGGCGCTTTGCGCCCTCATATTCAGGGTTCCAGATCCCCGCCTTTTCCAGTTCGGTTCGGACATAAGGTTCGATCTCTTCAACCGGCAGCGTCCTTAGATAATGGGCGTTGATACTTATGGCCTTGGGATCGGTAAAATATTTTGGATCATTTGTTCTTACATCAAAGATGGAATTGGCCCGATTGATTCCCTGAAGGGAAAACGCTTGGATTAATTCCTCCCTGGAAAAGATTTCTCTGGATTCATGCGTGGCCCAACCCAGCAGGACCAAAAAATTTATAAGCGCCCATGGTAAAAATCCGTGCTCTTTGTAAAAGTGGACAGCGACCAGCTCGCCATGTTTGCGCTTGGAAATCTTGGCTTTTTTAGGATCCAGGGTAAGCGACATATGCGCAAACTGCGGCACCGGTGCTCCCAGCGCCTGGTAAATTAAAATCTGCCGGTGTGTATTTGACAGCCCGTCCTGACCGCGAATGACATGAGTAATCCGGTCACGGATATCATCCACCGTATTTGAAATAAGATACAAAGGTTGACCGTTGGAACGAACAACGACAAAGTCCTCAATATCCTCGTATTTATATTCAATTGTTCCATAGACCGTGTCTTCAAAACGGACAGAGCCCTGGCTGCGGGGCACCTTCATGCGAATGGTGAAAGGAATCCCTGCCGCTTCATTTTCGGCAACCTGATCCGGTGTTAAGCGCCGACAGGTACCGTCATACTTTAAATCTTTCTTCTGCTTCAATGCCGCCTGTCTTTTTCGGTCAAGCGCTTCTTTTGTACAAAAACACTTGTAGGCATGCCCCGATTCCAGCAATTTGTATGCAGCGGCCAGATGTTCATTAATAAACTGCGACTGGAAATAGGGGCCTTCATCCCAGGTTATGCCCAGCCATTTCAAACTTTCAATAATTCCTTGTATAGATTCTTCAGTTGACCGTTCCGCATCCGTATCCTCGATTCTAAGGATAAATTTCCCGCCGGTTTTTTGGGCAAATAGCCAGTTAAAAATCGCTGTTCGAGCCCCCCCGATATGAAGGTAACCGGTCGGACTGGGAGCAAAGCGTACGATTGTTTCTTGTTTCATATGTATTTACCTTTGTAAAAGCTCACGGCTCAAATTTGTGAAGTAAATATATAAGTTCTGAACTTTTGAACCATGAACGGTTAAATTAATGTTAAACAACAGTCCGTTGTAAGTTTTTAAAGATATTAAGTTTTACAATTATTCCATAGAGTATAAACTCCTTTAAGGTAGAATTAATCTTATAAATTTGCTATATGTAATTTTTTATACTGTAAAACTCAGAACGTCCATAAAATTCTTAGCTTTTAGGAAAAAACCTCCGGGGTTTCGGTCTGAGAAACAACCGGTTTCTCTCGGTGTTGGATAGTCGACATGCAATGCGGCATATCGATCTGTCTTACCGAAGATTCCGTTATCATGGAGGATTCGTCCGACGCCGATTCCAAGCTTTTGGACATCCTATTGGGATGCGAGCAATGTGGGGGTCAACTGAGGCTGGTGGGAAAAAGCGGAGACGAGCCTTTCTACCGGCTCAAATAATGGATATATTAACGAGTTCGTGTCCATTCATAAATGAGGATTTTTGTTCAAGATCAAGCCTCCGGCCCGTAGGGCCTACGCCCCGGAGGGGCATGTGAAAAAAATAACCACAGGCATATGTTTAATATTCCGAGGATTATTTTTTGAACATAACGCAGAGATTGGGCAAAAAGACCATTTATGGATGGACACGATTTGATGAACTCGTAAAAAGTCCGATTTAGACGGTTTCGTAAAAAGTTCAAATTCAAGGCGTGCAAAT